>DYRK01000506.1 GCA_020718785.1 Desulfatirhabdium butyrativorans
CCTGCTTTACAAAGATCAGTCAATGGGGCGGAGGGAGTATTCAGCAGGCGGTATTATCGGAATAAGTCAATGGAGTGAACGATATAATTCAGAGGGAGAAATTTTCCGCTCATTGGGAGGGAATTTTCCGCATAAAGGTAAGCAGTTGGTATTAGGCGGTTCTTTTTTAATCTGTATCCGGCCGGGAAAGCAGGGCGTTCTCTCAAGAACAGTGCTGCATGAGATTATCACCGTCTTTTAACGGGACAATTCACATCCCACTGTTCGAAATCCAATTGTCCGAACAGCGTGATGATACGCTGAAAATGTCGTTCGCGTTCGTTCCCTGATATCAAAGTAAGTTTGCGGGCAATTGCCGTACAGGCAATCAGCATATCAAAATCTCCGATAACCTGGCCGGCTTTTTCCAATACAGCTTCGATTTCCCCATACAGCATAACCGTGTCTTCTGTCAGGTCAAGGAGATCAACCTCATTCTTCAGCATATTCACCAAAAACAGATTTTTCGGAGGATTCTCTGATTTAAAAGCGCCGAGACAGAGTTCGCCCAAGCTGATGAGTGACATATATACCGGAATATCCTGATCTAAGAATTTCTTGATGTTTGCTTTAATTTCAGGATTTTTTCCCTGTAAAAATGCAATGAGAACATCCGTATCAAGCAAATATCCGTTCTTATTCAAGCCGTCCCCTCTTTTCCCTGCGCGCATAGAATTCTTGTAAAAAAATATCGGTTTCTCCGTCCCAGGCCCCGAACAGATCCAGCAGCTTTGTCCGGTCTTTGGATGGCTTTTGAACAGAATGACTCGGGGGAAACAGAATCTTTTGCAATGATGCGTAAAGGCTGACAACTTCACCTTCAAGTGTTTTTAACTGTTTTGCCGTTATATTCATCATAATTCCCTTCTCTTTTTTCTTCAAACCGGGGCTTGACAGTTTCATCTTGATATCAAGTCTTCTGATGCATCTTTCAGACAGCCTTCTCCGGCATCGTCTTCGCATTCGCAGCCGCGCTTGCTAAAAAAGGATTTATCATCAGACAGGGATTTCCGCTCACTGCTGCAGGCGAACAGCAGCTTTAATCCTGTCTCTCAATTCCTTTTGAGCGTAATCGGATATCTGTTTCTTTCCTTGCCTTAACGATGCGATTTCTGATTTCGTCAGCCGATCTGAAACCAATGATATAGTTTGCTTCATTGGCAGTAAGAGCGGCCGGGATGATTCCGAAGATTTCTCTGATTTCATTGCCGAACCTCCTTTCTATTTTATTTATGACATGATAAGCGGGATGAAAGTGTTTAATCCGCCCGGCATTGACAATAACAACAACTCCGGCCACAATCCCTCCGGCACACTGTATATAATTTGCAAGTTCGGCCAGGGTACAGCCCATATTTGTTACGTCATCCGTCAAAATGTAATGATCACCGGCTGTAACTGCTCCGCCGAATTCCGGTCTCAGGATCATCCGTTCCATCGGGTCCGCTCCTGTATGAAACACCCTGGTCACCTGCACGATATCCGTATCAACTTTTCCCGAGGCAGCCAAAGCAGATGCAACCGCAAGCACCTGGGGGATTGCATTGTCGCCGGTCGCTTCACGCGCGTGCGGCGCGACAAAAATTGCGCCGGCAGGAAAATTTTTCCTAATTTTAACAATAAAATCAAGTGCTAAATCTGAAACCAGAATTACTGCCGATTCTTTACTTCCAGCCTTAGCCTCTCTATATTCAGGATGGGTTTTTAGTGAAAGATCATCATCAAACAGCCAAAATGTTTCACGAACCCATTCCGGAAATCCGTACAGTCTTACCCGCGGCAATGCTGTTTTTTGCGTTCCCACGGTCATCTTATCCGTCTGTTTACCGAATTAGTTAATACCCGACAACATTTTTATCATATTATCACACAGCTTAGATTTGTCAGGATAATAGGTTTCAGCACAGCAATTTCAAGGAAAATACGATTCATTTATTTCCCGTAAAGATATCGGTCATGACATTCTGATGCATCTTTCAGACACCCTTCTCCGGCATCATCTCCGAGGGTGCTGAAGACATTCCATCCTTTTTCTGATCCGGGAATCAGGTCCGAATTCTTCCCGGGATCATTTTCCGAAAGAATCGTAATCAGAATTCTGGCATATTTTACAGGTATTTCCTCTTTCAAGGGAAATACAGCCCCGTCCCTGTAAACAGCTTCGATGGTTTTATACATTTTCTGCCCCCCCGGTTATTTTTTTATATATTATCAGGCAGCTTAATTTTGTCAAGGTGAATTTTGCGGTCTGCCGTCGTCAATGGGGCGGAGACTTATTTCTTCCTGCAAAATATCTTCTGATTTTTCAGACAAATCCTCTGTGCCGGAAAAGAGCCCGATCAGGGGATCATCTTCTGTATCAGAATGTTCAGCATATTGAATATCCAAATATTTCATGACTGCTTCCGTGATAATGGCTTCCGGTGGCTGGCTCCGCTCCTCTGCCAGTCTCACTAATATATCCGTTACCATCTGATTCGGTTTCCAGTTAATGGCATACATATTTTAAACCTCCAAAAATTTTCATGGTTTCCGGTTTCCGGAATATCTCATTCAGCCAATAAGCCGACAATCACTTCCGCTGCCTGCCCCTGTCCGTATTCCGAGATTTTCCGTCCCGGCACCGAACATTTCACAGCGGATACAATTCCGTCCGCATTTGCTCCGGCAATCCGGTTCCATCCGGCAGCAACCGTTTCGCTCCACTCCGTCTCATCCCGCAATGTAACACACGGAACCCCATGAAAATAAGCCTCTTTCTGAATGCCGCCGGAATCCGTCAGAATCACTTTGGCTTCCTTCTCCAGCCTCACCATATCCAGAAACGACACCGGCTCCATACACTCCAGATTCGGCATTTCGGACAGAATATGTTGCAAGCCTGCTTCCATGATTTTTGGATGGGGAACACCACCTTCATCTCTTCAGCAAGCACCCTGATCCCCGACAAAATTCCCTGCAAGCGGCATATATCATCCGTGTTTTCAGCCCGGTGCATGGTCAGCAGAAAATATTCCCCCGGATTCAGGGAAAGATTCTCAAGAATTGCGCTTTTCTTTTTCGCCATTCTCCCAAAAATCAAAGCCGCATCATACATCACATCACCGACATTCACCACCTGCGGACGATCTGATCTCTTAAACGGAACTCCAAAAGTTTTGTCAATCAGCTTTCCGTCATTTACTATTCTTAACACCGTCATAATCTGAGCTTTTGTAAAACGGTTTTGCAAATCGTTTTTGCGGAGAAACGGTCTGCAAAACCGTTTTACGGCAGCGTCCGGAAGCTCAGATTATGCCGGTGGACAGTATATATTCGTGAAGCCTTCGTTCTTCAAATGATTCACCGCTGTCATGGTGGGACAGAAAAGCATATCTGAAACATGATCCGTCAGGATTCGGTTTATCTCTTCGGGCATCCGGCGATTGAAACTTCTCAGCCCCGCTTCCACATGAGCCGCCGGCACATGAAGTTTTGACGCAGCCAACGCGCCGGCAAAGTTGAATTCGTATCGCCATATACCAGCACCCGGTCCGGTTTGCGGCTGATGATTTCAGCTTCGATTCCCGCCAGCATGGCACCCGTCATTTCGCCGTGAAGCGATGATTTGACCTGCAAATTTCTCACAGGTTTGGGAATCCCCATCTCATCAAAGAAAATCTGGCTCATGGCGTGGTCGTAATGCTGCCCCGTGTGGATGATCTCTTCAGTAATGACCGGAGAGCGTTTCTCCTGATTATGTTTCAGAATTGCCCGGCTGACCATGGCCGCCTTGATAAACTGGGGGCGTGCGCCGACAACAGTAAGAATTTTCATTAGGTTCCACCTATCTGCATAATCTCATCCACAAACCGGACCGTCAGATTCAAACCTGATGAATCCTCAGTCGTTCCTACGGGATAGTTCAAATCGAACTCGTCTAGACTTTTGAGAGACCTCGGTCAGATGCGGAGACAAGCCGTTGAAATTACCGGATCTGCGCTTTCTGTAAAACGGTTTTGCAAACCGTTTCCGCGGACCAAACGATTTGCAAAATCGTTTTACGGCAAAAAGTCTAGACCAGTTCTAAGATAGGTTCAGCGCAGTGTCAAACCCATCTTATAAAATTGGCATTTTGACACTGCGGATGAACCTTTTCCACACTTGACTTAACGGCGGTGCCGGGAAGCCCGGGAACGAGAGCTTCCGATCTGCCGGATTTATTCTTTCCACCGTCACAATTTGCGTTTTCCCAATTTTTCGTAAAACGATTTTGCAAATCGTTTTAAGCGACCGACCATTATGATTTATAATATCCGGCGGGTCAGACATTTCTGTCTG
>DYRK01000507.1 GCA_020718785.1 Desulfatirhabdium butyrativorans
CCGATAAAACGGCTTGCAAAGCCGTTTTACAGAAGCGCAGATTATGCCGGTGGGCGGTATAAAATTACTTGAATAACAAACAGGTTGAGGCTTTAAATCACTTTTCACTCCTCTTAAATGTTCCGCTCTTGCCCCCGGATTTCTCAAGCAGGCAGATATCGGAAATCTTCATTTCTCTGTCAGAGGATTTGCACATATCATAAATAGTCAGCGCAGCCACGGATACAGCGGTCAGAGCTTCCATTTCTACTCCGGTCTGAGCAATAATCCGGACACCGGCTTCGATTCTGATGCAATTCTTTGACTCATCAGGAAAAAAATCCACCTGAACATGAGTGATATTCAGAGGATGGCACATAGGAATGAGTTCCGATGTTTTTTTGGCACCCATGATCCCGGCAATCCGGGCGGTTTCAAGGACATTGCCTTTTTTCACTCGCTGATTTCGGATGTTCTCAAAAGTTTCGGGCTTCATGGAAACTACGGCTTGAGCCAGTGCAATCCGTAACGTGGACGGCTTTTCCGAAACATCTGCCATCCGCACGCGGCCCTGTTCGTCAATGTGTGTAAATTCGGACATTTTTGAATTCCTCTTGTCTCAGGTTGCAGGGGTCACGCCGCCGGCGTGACCCTACGAACAGTACCTTGCAGGGATATGCCGGCGGCGTGTCCCTACGAATAGTGTATCGCCAGCCAAACGGTTTCTTCTTTCGGATCCGTCCATTGGACACGATGTTTACGATGTGCGGGAATATTCACATAATCCCCTGCATTCATTACAACAATGTCATAGCTTCCTTCAAACAGCAGTCCTGCACTCCCCTTGAGAATCATCACCCATTCGTTTTTCTCCTGATCATACCAATAGTCATCAGGAGTCGAATGACTCTTTGAGACAATTCTCTCGATTTTGCAATGCGCTGCTTCGGCAAGCATTTCAAAGAGTTCATCCGGAATCTGTTTCGGAATATCCGAAAAAATGTTTCCTACGGTCATGGTTTCTCACTTCCAGCGACTTAAAATTTCTTCATTTT
Source organism: Desulfatirhabdium butyrativorans (assembly GCA_020718785.1). GTDB lineage: Bacteria > Desulfobacterota > Desulfobacteria > Desulfobacterales > DYRK01 > DYRK01. The sequence goes on from DYRK01000507.1 coordinate 1,035, forward strand.
TTGCGATAAGTTCCTGACGTCTCCGAATCATGGCTGCTGTAAGATCAGTCTCCTGCGCCTGATTTCCGGTCAGGCTCTGTTTGTCTCTGAATTCATATTTCTTATTCAAAAAAGTCGTGTAAACCTGATAAAGAGTATGATCGCTGGGCCGATAGCCGAAATTTGTCAGATCAAACAATGAGAAATTTCTGGCTGCAAGAAATGTGTAAATATCCAGAAAATTTCCGCGTGATGTCGCGCCGTAGTATAAATCGGTCTCCAGCATCATTCCTGCGGCTTTGTCCAGTATGTTGACTGCGCCCTGCAATACGCTGAATTCTGTGCCTTCTATATCCATTTTGATAAAATACGGTTCAGGGATTTTAATTTCCTGCAATAAAGAATCGAGTGTCCGGCATTCGATATAGTCGCCCTGATCCGAGGGCCCGCCCCAGTAGGGGCTTTTGTCGCTGATGCTGAAGCGTATCTGTCCGTTCAAAGAAGAAACTGCGGTGATTTTATAGTATCCGCCTACTTTCTGCTGTATTTTCAGCAGGCTCGGTTCATAAGCACGCTGCGCGTCGATATTGAAGACAGTCATGCTTCTGCCGAATATGGCAAGACACTGAAGCGCAAAACTTCCGTCCGCGCAGCCGATGTCAATGATTGAATTGATTGGCACACCATTATTTTTCATAATTGCCAGGGGTGCGAAAAATGAGTTTCGCGGGATGTCAACGCCTTGTCCTTGGGGCATTATATCAATCTCCTTATTCTATTCCGTAGTGTTCGGACAAAACTCACACAAAAAATTCTGTCTTGCGGGTCACGGTGGATTTGATGGCATTCAGCGTGTCGCTTAAAACCGAGATCACATTTTCCCGGATGTCCCCGGCTACGACCAGAAGCATCACATCATCTCCCACCGACAATTCACCCTCCGCTATTTCAACAAGAATTTCAACAATTCCGGGGAGCTGTTTCTGTTTTGCGATAATCTGCCGCAGTTTTTCACGGTCAACGGTCATTGTAAACCCGGATACTTCCCTTCCGTCCCGTGAAGTTCCCCGCACAACCCCGTTATGGCACAGAATCATTCCCGCTTTGCCGTAATCAGGATGTTTTTTTATAGTATCAATAAGATGTGCAGCATTCATTCTCTTTTCTCCTATTGCGTTTCATCACTCTTTTTCAAATCGTTGTGCTGAAACAGAAACAAACGGCTTGCGTCTGTTTTAAGCAAGGGCGTTTTACTGTGTGGTTTCATTTGAAATTGTGAAAAAATCGAATCGTAGGGTCACGCCGGCGGCGTGACCTGTTCAAAATTCGACAGCAGATCGAAAGTTCTCCGAAAAGCTCGCCTGGGATTGACAAATCCCAAGCTTTTTCGGCGCCGAAAGATAAAAATGGCCGTCAATCCGCCGGGAGCGGTAAGGGGACATTTCCGATCTGCTGAATTTCGTCAAATCATCAAATCATCTCTTCGGCTTTTGCCAGTTCCTCGGCAGTATTGACATTGAAAAAAGATATCAGATCAGGGTCTTTTTCCCGTAAAACACTTTCCGGGATTTTGTTCATCCGGACTGTTCTGAAAAACTCCCGGATTTTGAATTCCTGCCGGGCAATACGATTTTCGACAGCATTCAGACACTGTTTCGAATAAACCGCGCAAAGCGGCTCAAATCCTGCCGATGTTTCGGGTATGACAACATCGAAACGCGGTTCAATCCGCTCAAGAATGGCTTCAACAACCTCTTTTTTGAGAAAGGGTGTGTCGCATGCTGTAAAAAACGAATAGGGCAGAGTTGAGCAGAAAAGCCCGGCATGGATTCCGGTCAGAGAGCTTCGTACCGGAAAAATATCCGTGAATATCGTCATATCCCATTCAAGATATTGAAGCGGATCATTGGTGACTAAGATGATTTCTTCGAACAGGTCTTTGAAAAGATCATATATCCGGTCCAAAATCCGGGTGCCGCATACCCGGACAAAGGCTTTGTTGGTTCCGGAAAAGCGGGTGTTCATACCTCCGGCCAATATCACGCCGCTACAGTGATATTTCATTTAAATAACTCCTCTGAATATCAGTATAAAACATCTGTGCCTTTCTGCGTCAGGCAATCAATAGCAGACATCGTGTTATAAATTCTGTTTATTTATACTGCCCACCGGCATAATCTGCGCTTTTTGTAAAACGCCAAAAACTTAAAACAGACGCAAACCGTTTTATCGGCAAAAACGATTTGCAAAATCGTTTTACTGAAAATTCGGAAAGCGCAGAATTGACGGTGGTAAGAATAACTCACGTTACGCCCTGTCATTCCTGCGTAAGCAGGAATCTGTAAAAAACGCGGATTCCCGCTTTCGCGGGAATGACAATCGCCTGATTTTAAATCCGGCTGCGTAACATCAGTTATTTAAAATAAGTCAATAATGACTGACTGAAACCATACAGAGCGCAAAATCCGTTAGAATCAGCAATATTCTGTTATTATTTCTAAATCCCTTAATGTCTTGCCGATGACTTCATCATCGGGATTTCGTTGCAGGAAGGAAGAGGGCTTTGGCATCTTCGATGCAGTTGTTGAATCTCAGCAATCGGATACAGTTCAGGACAGCGTTGCGGTCATTGGGGTCAATCTGCGGATTTTTTCAATTCAGCTTCAATCATCATTTTCACCACATCAGGCATTTTATACTTCGCGCTCCAGCCGAGTTTTTTTCTTGCTTTTTCAGGGTTTGCCCTGCTGACTGCCAAGTCTGCGGGGCGTAAAAGATTTTCGTCTGTTTTTACATAGTCCTTCCATTTTAACCCGACCGCAGAAAAAGCCGCAGCCACAAAATCTTCCAAGCTGCGGGTCTCTCCGGTGGCAATCACATAGTCATCGGCGTTCTCCTGCTGAAGCATCAGCCACATTGCTTCTACATATTCCGGGGACCATCCCCAGTCTCTTCGGATAGAAATATTTCCCAGCTTTAATTTTTCCGAGCTTCCTTTTGCAATGCGGCAGACTGCGGATACAATCTTTCGGGTGACAAAACGCCGGGGTCTTAAAGGCGATTCATGGTTGAACAGAATCCCGGAACAGGCAAACAATCTGTATGATTCCCGATAATTGGCAACTTCCCAGAATGCGGCGGCTTTAGCTGTTGCATAGGGACTTCGGGGTCTGAAAGGCGTATTTTCATCTGCCGGTTCGGGGGTATTGCCGAAGCACTCGCTTGATCCGGCATTATAAAATTTTATCGGGAGACCTATAAAACGGATTGCCTCAAGCAGATTCAATGTCCCGACACTGATGCTTTCCATTGCCTCTACCGGCTGCTCAAAAGAAAGCCCTA
>DYRK01000508.1 GCA_020718785.1 Desulfatirhabdium butyrativorans
TTTGCACAGGAAGTGCAGACCATTGATTTTGAGACGGTTCCGGGAGGCTCGCCTTCTGATAACCTTACGATCAGCACGCAGTTTGCTACGTCTCACGGCGTAACTTTTAAGGGGAGCGGTGCTTCTCCGACGCTTGAACAGGCGGGAAACAATGATGACGGAAAACATGCCTTTAGTTATCGAAATGGGGGGCTAAAGCGTGATACAGCAGCTCCGGGCTATGAGAATCAATTGGGTAGCTTCTTTCTGAAGTGTCCTAAAAAGAGTGATCTTACCATTTCCTATGATCCTCCTGTATCTTTTGCCAGAGGCGAGATTTGGGACATAGATGCCAATGCAACCGGAGCAGACCGCTTTCATGTTCAGGCAATCGGAAAAGACGGTAATGTTCTCAAGTCATATACGAGTCCCGCAGGTGGGTATAACGGAATTCCTTGTCCATGGAGCTTTCCTCGCACTTCAAATGACATTTATTCTGTTCGGATTTCTTTTACAGGTACACAGTGGCAAGGGGATTTCGGCTTTGGCTTTGATAACTTTGTTGTGAAACGGAGTGAAATACCTGAAGAGGAAGATGAGGAAGATGAGGAAGATGAGGAGGAGGAAGAGGAAGAACCTGAAGAGGTTTGTTTGTCACCGACGATTGATTTTGAAACTGTTCCGGGAACTTCACCCTCGGACAATCTTCCGATCAATAAGCAGTTTGTTTCCTGCGGCATGACTTTTAAATTGGAATTAGACCCGAATGGTGATGGCAAGCCTGATGGAGAAGCTTATCCCAGACTTGAACAGGTGGGCGGTAAAGATAAAGGCTGGGCTTTTCTTGACGGTCTCGGCAGAGCGGACAGGGCGGCTAAAGGGTATGAGGAAGAACTGGGTCAATTTTTTCTGACTTATGACAATGACCGATATCCGAGAAAAACCACCAAATTGGTTGTTGTCTACGATCCTCCGGTATCTTATGCTACTGGCGAGATATGGGATATACAGGGAGGAACGGAACAGTTGCTTATCGAGGCAATGGGAGAAGAAGATAAGGTTATCGGATCAGGACTCAGTCCCAAAAGCGGGTATAACGGAAAACCGTGGACATGGTCTTTTTCTCGTAATGTTAATGAAGAGAAAAAAGATTACATTTATGCTGTTCGGATTTCTTTTCCGGGTAAAAACCCGGGGCCAGGTTCACATCTCGGATTCGGCTTTGACAACTTTTATGCAGGTGATATAGAGCAGGAGGAAGAGTCCGGAAATGCCTGTGAAGTAACGCCTACCATAGTATCAGCGGGAAGCGGCGACTGGATTAAAGGAGAGATTTGGAGTACAGGAAAAAAGCCGAAAAAAGGCGATTGGGTGTTGATTAAAGAAGGGCATACCGTCACCATGCCCAACTACCTTGTTGATTTGGGCACAGGCGGAATCTGTAATGAAGGTACGTTGCAGAACACAGAAAATCGTCGGGGCAGACATACAAAGATCAACATTAAAGCCGCTTCCGTATGTAATAAAGGGGAAATTAACGGCGATAACGTTGAAATTAAAGAGAATAAAGAGGGTGAAGAGGAAAGTCTTTTAGATGGTCGATGTCGAGATTTCCCATATGACGGCAAGATGGCATGGCTTGATTGGATGTACTGGTATCTGACAGTCGCGCCTCCCGGAGGTAAAGGGAGCGATATTAAGATTCGCTCGATGAATTTTGTGAATGAAGGTACGATTCAGGCAGGCAGCGGCGGAGAAGATGATAAGAGGTGTAGAACTCGTCGTCCAGTCGCTATTCCGTCATGGGGCGGCAGAGGAGGCAATATAACCGTACTCTCTGCTACTCTTATCAATGACGGAGATATTCAGGCAGGCGACGGCGGCAATGCAGCTTCTAAGCATGATAAAAAGCATCCGAAGAGCAAAGGCGGCAAGGGAGGCAATGTAACACTGATTGCCAAACTGAATCCGGAGAATGTGTCAAGAAACACAGGCGATGTCAGTGCCGGTGAAGGAGGGAAAGGTGAAGTAGAAGAGGAGGGTGACGGAGATTGCACAGACAAAGCTATAGACGGAAAGCCCGGCATCCGGATAATCCATCTGGAAGAAAGTGGTGCGCGCTCTTCAGCCAGAGACACATCGCGTATTTTCCTCTCTGCCGAAGAAGATGATATAACTGCCTTTCCCGGACAGACCGTATCTGTCCCGGTAACGCTGACCAATCTCGGAGATGCAACGGGCACCTTCACGATCACGGTCAGCAATGCAAAAGGCTGGGCATTCGACAAGACTTCGGAGACGGTCACGGTTGAAAGCGGGGACGAAATCGAACTGGAATTTGAAATCACCGTGTCCCAGACCGACGGCGAGGAAAACACGGTTACGATCCGTGCGGGTTCTCAGTCGGTTACGACAGAAATTACTGTGATTGATCCGAGAACTTTCTTTATTGACGAAGAACCCGGCGAAGATACAGACCATGACGACATGCCGGATGAATGGGAAACCGGGAACGGTCTTGATCCGGCTGTCCCGGACGCAATGGAAGACCCTGACGGAGACGGGTATTGCAATGTTCAGGAATATCAGGCAGGCACGAATCCCAAAGATGCCGAATCACACCCTGATTCAGGCTCCGAGTTCGTCAGCGGCGTGTTCACGGTAGGAGATACCGGCGAAGTCAAAACAGACTGGCTCTATGACGGCGGCATATATAAAAGCGAACTCGGCATGTTCAGCCTTTCGGGAATGGACGCCTATATCCTCAATTCTCAGGAATTTATCAAAGAAGCGGCAAAACGGGCTTTGTCGAATACCGAACAGGGCTACGTGGTTCTTTCGGATGCGGAAGAAGGCGCAAGATTCAACGGCGTGCTGGGCGGCAATTCCACGGAAAAGGATCACAACGAAGGACTTTATAAAGGACTGAAAACCTTTACTATGAAGCCCGGAGACAAGTTTGCAACTGTCATGGTTCCGAACAGCACGCTGGAAGCGCTTCTGGCTGATTCGGAAACCCCGGATGCAAACGAAATCCCAATCTTTTCTCTGAGCCTGCTGAATCCGGCTTATGATATGTATTTCGGGCAGTTGGCAAAGATTGACGAGATCGGAAACGCCTTTGTCTTCGAAGACATGCTTCTCGATGCGGACAGCGACAGGGATTACAATGACCTGATTGTGCAGATCACAGGCGTCAGCGTGTATGCGCCGACATTGGACAATCCCGAACTGGGTTTTGCCGAAGATTGGCGTACTGTTGAAAATCCCGTGATTCCGCATATCATCGTATCCGAGCCTGATCCTGAAACTATGTGGATGACGGTCACGCTGAAATCTCCGGCAGACCTTATCGTGTATGATCCTGCGGGGAGATATATCGGCAAAAACGGCGGAAATATTCCGGGTGCGACCTTCGAATTCGATAAAAACGGTCATCAGATCGTATCGCTTCCGTATATCGAATGGACGGAATCCGGATATTACCGGATTGTGCTGCAAGGCATCAATGAGGGCGGTCTCTGTCATCTGGAACTCAAGGGTTTCAAAGGGAAAACGGAAATTTCCTCTCAGGAAACGCCGTTCAATATCGCTCCGCATCAGACGCTTGTAACGTATGTGTCCGCGGAAGATTTTCTCGACTTCGGCACGGTTGAGTTTGATGCGCCGGCAACGCCGCTTTCTTTCGAGGAAAATCCGCTGCTCTTTGACTTTGATGCTGACGGGGATACGGATGATGCGGATATTTCCAAAATATCTGCCATCTGGAATACCTGCAACGGCGATGCGGATTACGATCAGTTCTATGATCTGGACAGTGACGGCTGTATCACGGTTATGGACATCATGCAGGTTACGAGGAATATGACGCCGAATGAAAGCGGCGGAGATTCCGAATAACCGAAGTGTCTGAACCCTGATTCAAGGATTAAGGGATTTGCTTGATTTCTGTCAAACCTGTCCTAAAGGCTGAACATAAATCCTGTAAATCCTTTAATCCTGTAAATCAGGGTTCAGACTGATGCTGAAATTTCATTTCAGCACTCCGGAAAGCGAGATTGCAGATATATTGAAGCAATGGATTTCCGAAGGAAAATTTCTTCTGGGAGAACCTCAGTTCACGCTTCCTTCAGTGTGAATCGGAGCGGAGAAGTGCTGAAATGAAATTTTAGCACCGCCATCCCGAAAATTACGTGCTGAAATTTCATTTCAGCACTCCGGACTTCGATAGGTTTGACATAAATCCTGCCAATTTAAAATTTCAGATTTGCCGGAAAACCGCTCCTTATTGTTTTTGACGGCTTCAGGTAAAAACGACGTGAGTTCGACATAAAAAATGATTGATCTTTAATATTGTCAGACGGATATA
>DYRK01000509.1 GCA_020718785.1 Desulfatirhabdium butyrativorans
CCGGGGAGCCTCCCCGGCAAGTGCGTTCCCAAGCCGGGGCTTGGGAACGAGAAAACGATTTGCAAAATCGTTTTACGGCCGATTCGGATTAATAAAATCACGTTCCCAGGCCGGGGCTTGGGAACGTGAAAAAATAAGCCGGTCGCTGACGCTCCCGGCTCGGTTTTATTCTTAATCCGAAATAAAACGATTTGCAAAATCGTTTTACGGCCGGTCAGATGGGCTGTATTTCCAAACCGTTATGATTCTGTTGACTGTCAGAAAGGAATAATATTTATGAAATCGCTCAAACTCGGGACGCAACTGCATATTGCCTTTTTCATCGCGCTGTTTGTACCTTTGGGCATAGCCACCGTTTATTCCATTGTTTACTACAGCCATAAAATTGAACAGGAAGCCCTTCATACCGTGTCTGCGGACCTGAAGGTAGCCTCGCTTGTCTATGATAACAAAATCGTCGAGATGCAGAATATCGCCAAAGCGTATTCCCAGAAAAAAACCGTGGTCTTTTTTTTCAACCTCTCTCTGAACGAAAAATTAGGAGCCGATCTTGCCAAAGAAGCCGAAAGGGACGGAGCCGATATGGTAACAGTGCTGGACCTGAACCTGACCGTTGTCACGCGCTCCCATCAGCCCGGACAGTTCGGGGATACTGTTCCACGGAATGCTTTTATCGAAGCCGCGTCAGGCGGAAAAACCGTTTCAGGTACCGAACTGCTTTCATCTGAAATTTTAAAGCAGGAAAATCCGAATCTGTCAGAACCCCTTGAAAAAGCTCTTGCATTAACCGGAGCCGCCCCTGTCTATGACAGGAATCAGGAAACAGTCATGGGTGTCATCATTGTCCGCCGCATTCTGAACAATGAAAAAACTATCGTGGGGCAGATCGGTCAGATTATGAAAGTGGACGCGGCTGTTTTCGATGAGAAGGGGCTTATCGCCGGCAATGTGCCGGCAGGGGATGCAAAGCGGAAAGAATTTGAGAATCTGCCCCTGCATATCCGCGAAAGCGTGATACGGAACGGACTCCCCTTTGAGGAGGTCAATATCAGAAGCGGAGGGCATCTGTCCAAATATCAGCCCTTGAAAGACATATCGGGAAAGCCCGTGGGCGCGCTGATGGTCAGGGCTGACGCCGCTCCTTATGCCCAAACCCGTGCCACAGCCGTTGCCGCTCTGCTGGGCATATCGCTCATCGGATTTCTGCTCGCGTTTACCATCAAGGCGGTGATTCAGCGACGCATCCTGATTCCGGTCACACGGCTGAAAGAGGGGACCGAAAAGATTGCCGGCGGAGAATATTCATATCAGCTGAAAGTGACATCTCAGGATGAAATGGGACTTTTAGCGCAGGCATTCAACAAAATGGCGGTTGAACTGGGGGAGCGGGACCGGCTCAAGAATGAATTTTTGTCCAACACTTCCCATGAACTCCGCACGCCTCTGAACGGCATTATCGGCATTGCAGAATCGCTGATGGACGGCGCGACCGGGACCCTGCCGGAAAAAACCCTTGCCAACCTTTCCATGATCGCGTCAAGCGCCAGACGGCTGACCAATTTAGTCAACGACATCCTCGACTTTTCCAGACTCAGACAAAAAGATATTGAACTGATGCTGCGCCCTGTTGATCTTCATATAGTTACCGATGTGGTGCTGGCGCTTGTCCGGCCTATAGCCGGGAAAAAAGAACTGGAACTGATCAACGCGGTTGATCCGGACCTGCCTGCTGTTGCATCGGATGAAAACCGGATGCAGCAGATCATGCTGAACCTGATCGGCAACGCGGTCAAATTTACTCCGTCGGGAAAAGTGGAGGTTTCGGCTCAGGTGAAAGACGATATGATGGAAATCACGGTGGCTGACACCGGTATCGGCATTCCCGAAGATAAATTCGGCATCATTTTTGAATCCTTTGAACAGGGAGACGGCTCTGTTGCAAGAGAATACGGCGGAACCGGTCTGGGGCTTGCAGTCACAAAACAGCTCGTGGAATTATACGGCGGCACGGTCCGGGTCGAATCCCTTGTCGGAAAAGGCTCGAAATTCATTTTCTTTGCCCGGATTTCCGAAGAAAAAGCGGCCCGGGGGGAAGCTGAGAGGTCAGAGGTCAGAGAAGAGAGGCCGGATTACCTCTCACCCCTGACCTCTCACCTTTCACCCGCGCCCGACAACAAGGCTCCGGAAAACGGAAAACCTTATATCCTCATCGCAGATGATGAACCGGTCAACATTCAGGTTCTCAGCAACCTTTTTGACATGGCCCAATATTCTGTCGTCAAAGCATTCAACGGATTTGAGGCTGTCGAATCAGTTGAAAAATACGGAAAACCCGATCTGGTGCTGCTCGATATTATGATGCCCAGGATGTCCGGTTTCGAAGTGTGCCGGAAACTCCGGGAAACGTGGCCGCCTGCCGAACTTCCCATTATTCTGCTGACTGCCAAAAATCAGGTCACAGATCTGGTCAAAGGCTTTGAATCAGGAGCCAATGACTATATTGTCAAGCCTTTTTCCAAAAACGAACTCTTTGCAAGAACCCGGACACACCTCTCACTGGCAAAGGCAATGGCAGAGCGCAGAAAAGCCGAAGAGGACCTGATGGCTGCCAAAGAAACCGCGGAATGTGCCAACAGAGCCAAGAGTGAATTTCTTGCCAACATGAGTCATGAAATCCGAACTCCCATGAATGCCATTATCGGCATGGCAGATCTGCTGCTGGAGACCGAGCTTACCGAAGAACAGCGGCAGTTTGTCAAGGTATTTCAGTCCAACGGAGAGTCCCTGATGGACATTATCAATGATATTATTGATCTTGCCAAAGTGGAGTCCGGAAAAATCGAGCTGGAGAAGGTCGCTTTCGATCTTATCGAACTCCTTGAGAGAACCTGCGAACTCATGGCATCTCCGGCGCATATCAAAGGACTGGAACTGAACAATGACACTGATCCGAAGGTACCGGCTTTTCTTACCGGGGACCCTGTCCGTCTGCGTCAGATTATTGTCAATCTTGTCGGAAATGCCGTCAAGTTTACAGATCAGGGGGAAATTATTCTGAAATGCAGACCCGTCCGTTTCGGAGAGCCGGATACGGTCGAACTCCTTTTCTCGGTCTCAGATACCGGTATCGGGATTCCGCTGGATAAACAGGAAAAAATCTTCGAGAGCTTTACTCAGGCAGATTCTTCAACTGTCCGCAAATACGGCGGGACCGGACTCGGACTTGCCATTTCAAAACAGCTCGCGGAACTTATGGGCGGACGATTATGGGTGGAAAGCGAAGAAGGAAAGGGCAGTACTTTTTACTTTACGACAAAATTCGAAATTCAGACCCAGCCTTCTGCAAAATGCGTCATGCCCGATACGGAATGTGTCAGATCATTAAAAATACTTGTCATTGATGACAATTCAACCAACCGCATGATCTTGAAAACCATGCTGACCCGATGGGGCGCGGAGGTGAAAGAGGCAGACAGCGGCATTGCAGGCATTTCCGAACTTGAACGGGCAGGGGAGCGATATGATCTGGTACTGCTCGACTGCCGGATGCCGGGCATGGACGGATTCGAGGTAGCCGGGCATATCAAAAGCAATCCTGCGATTGCCGGCACAACCGTTATGATGATCACCTCCGAAGACCGGAGCGGCGATGTCGAAAAAAGCAAAACATTGGGAATCGCCTCATATATGGTAAAACCGGTCAAACGGACCGAACTTTTGGACACTATCCTCAGCGTGTTCGGAGAAAAGGCCGGAAGCGTTTCATCATTGCCGGCGCCTGCTGAAGAAACTTCTCCTGCTCCCGCAGCTTTTCCTTATCCGATGTGGATACTGCTGGCAGACGATTATAAGCACAACCGCCTGATTGTTCAGAAGTATCTTAAAGATATGCCTGTTCAGACAGACGCTGCCGAAAACGGTGAAACCGCTCTCGAAATGTTTAAAAAAGGGGAATACGATCTGGTGCTGATGGATATGCAGATGCCTGTCATGGACGGCTATACTGCCACACGGGAGATCAGAAAATTCGAGAAAGAGCAAGGGAGAAAAAAAACCCCGATTATTGCCCTGTCAGCTTATGCCCTGAAAACAGAGATAGAAAAAAGCATAGCCGCAGGCTGTGACGAACATCTTACCAAACCGATAAAGAAAGACAGGCTTATAAAGGTTCTTTCCGAATATTCGGCGCGCATGTCTGTCTCAGCATGGACGGATTCCCCCCAGGCTGAAACAGAAGGAAAAACAGAGGAAGATAAATACAAAACAGGGGATACGGTGTTCATAAATAAAGATTTCGAGGACCTGATTCCCGATTTCTTTGAAGATGTCCGCAAAGATATCC
>DYRK01000510.1 GCA_020718785.1 Desulfatirhabdium butyrativorans
GCAGGACAGAAATCATGCAAATCCTTTAATCCTGTAAATCAGGGTTCAGACAGTGTGCGTACATCATCTGCAAGGATTGTGTGTAAGCAGGGATTGCCGGAAAATGTCTGAACCCTGATTCACCTGATTAAAGGATTGCAGGATTTGTGTTCAGCCGTCTGAGGCTCGCTGTATCTGCCAGGGCAGGCAGGACAGAAATCATGCAAATCCTTTAATCCTGTAAATCAGGGTTCAGACAATGCCGTAATGAAACCGGAATGTGGCGGGCATTAAGATGCCCACCACTACATAGCTAACTTTACCAAGGTAAAGTTAGCGTAATGGAACTTTTAGTTTTATCTCCAGCATCCTTTATCACGCTTACCCCCGGCTGATTCAAAACACCTTGATATAAGCCATTTGGTGTTAGTCGTTGTTGTTGTGTTACCTCTTCTCCCTTCTTGTTACGAAAGATTACTGTCCCTTTTCCATCAACATTTAATCCTGACGCCAGAACTCCCTCCTTTCCACGGTTGACACAAGCATTAGACGCCGCATTAAAAGGAGGACCATCATATAATGATGATTCTCCTTCCTTGAGTGTTAAACCTTTAGATAATTTTTTGTAAATGCTATCCGCAGATGCAGCTTTTTCTTCAAGAGTTTTCCCCGTATTGATCTGTAAGATACCGGTATACTTATTAGATGACTTCCCCTTCACATCTAAAAGCTCCTTCTTACTAACCGCTTCTATCTTATATGAAGGTTTTTGATTAAATATAGTTTCGCTACGTTCCGCTGGATAAAAATCATAAAATCTCAATTTTCCAGTTTCAACATACTTGCCGCCTTTAAACTCATATATATCTGTTGCAAAGGCTGTATGACCTGTATCGCCCGCTTTATTACTACCTGCAACGGTAAATAGATAGCTATCTCTGCCATCTGGATCAACCAATAAAATCGGTCTGTTCTGGACATAGCTGTATAGCGACAACTTAATAGATAACTCCGCAACTCTTTCTTGAATGAGCAAAGCTTCAAGTACTGGATCTGGACTCTGCCACACACTCGTCCTCGGGTCATAATACCGTGCGCCGAAGTAATACAGCCCGGTCTCCCGATCCAATTCCTTAGACGTGAACAGATACGGCACTCGGTGTATATCGCTGGCTTCTTCCACCCATGTCTCGCCAAAGGGGAAATATTCCAAATGCTCATAAATATCTCCCTTGACATCGCTGACAAAGGCAGTTGAACCGAGATGATTCGGGTGGTAGTAAAAGACATCCGGCTCATAAATGATTTTGCCGTTATTGTCAGAGCCGCCGCCTGAACCGCCGCCGTTATTGCCTCCGTCAGCATTGCCGCCCGTAGTACCGCTATTTCCGCCGGAAGCATTTCCTCCGGCATTATCGGATACGCCGCCGCTGTTTCCGCCGGAAGTAGTACCGCTGTCACTCAATCCATTGGCATTTCCCGAAGGACTCGGATTTCCGCCGGCACTGTTCCCGTTTTCCAATCCATAACCATTCCCGACCGGATCCGGATTTCCGCCGGCACTATTGCTGCCATTACCGTTACCGTTGCCGTTATTCCCGCTTTGCGAACTGGTATCCGTTGCCGGAGGAGTGGACGTTCCTGTGCTGCTACTTCCGCCAGTATCAGTGGAAGCGGCGGCAGTATCATCGCCTTTATTACCATCGCAACCCACGCCGGTATTGCCGTCACAGCCTTTGCCGTTATTGCCGTTTTCCAATCCATTGGCATTCCCGGAAGGAGAAGGATTTCCGCCTGCGCTGTCGGAGCCGTTGCCGTTTCCATTGCCGTTATTTCCCGTAGTCGTAGTAGCGGCAGTATCTCCCGAAGACTCATCCGGCTTGTCTTTTCTTGCACTACGCTTTGTAGTAGCCGTATCGGTCAGCATGTCCGTATCCGAAGCATCGGTCGTCACATTTTCCTGCTTCTTGACCATTTTCGTAGCAATTCGGGTAGTTCCGACAAAAACATGCTTGCTGCCGCCTTCCCGGTTGCCTACGGTGTAGAACTGGTTGATATAGGTCGTCTCACCCTGCGGACCCGTCTTGAACACCCGCTCTCCGGCATCGTTATACTTATAGGTCATGGTATGACCGTTATCCACAATGACCTGAATGCGGTTTTCCTCATCCCAGAAAATCTTTCTTTCCGTGCCGTCAACCGTGCTTTGCCAGCCGGTCTGATTGCCGTTGGCGTCATAAGTAAAAGTCCTGTCGCCGATAGTCGTCGGCGCATGAGGCTTTGAACTTGCGTAAGCATAGTTGTAGTTATACGTGGTTTTTTTCTGCTCAATCGGCACATCGCCTTCGGTAGTGCGGATATGCTGCTGCGCCTTACTCACGATATTGTGAATGCTGTCATACTGCATGGAAAGCGTATAAGTATGCTCGGCGTTGGTCTGCTTGAGATCACCGCTCGAAGTAGTGAGACGATACAGGTCGTCATAACCGAACTGATAATGCGTCTCGCCGCCGAACTCGTAGGGCTTGTTCACTGCCGCGAGATTGTCCAATTTCATCACATTGCCCACAGCGTCATAGTCATACTTCAACTCCATGAAAGACTTGCCTTTTGACTTGGCGTTCAAGTCCGAAAGCCTGCGATTCAAGGGATTGTAAGCGTAAGCGGTCTGAGCGCCGTTGCTCTGCTCCATATACACCCGCTGCTCGAACTTGTCGTAAGTCAAAGCTTTGAGATAGGGATAAACATAGTCGCCCTTTTTGCCGGAAACCGACTGCGCCAATCCGCCGGAATTATAGAGATAGGTCAATACTTCGCCGTCAGGATAAATCAACTGTCTCAGACGGTTGTAAGTATCATAAGTGTATTCGGTCACATAGATTTCCGGAGCATTGGCACTGCCGCCCTCTGTCTCGGAAGTAACATATTTGACGGTCTTGATCGTCTCGCCCAAAGGTCCGTAGAACCGCTCTTCTTTGCCGGATTCGTCTGTTACATAAACAATACGGTTGGCGCGGTTATAGGCTGCGCCCGGTTCGCCGTAAGTATAAGAGATATTGTTCCCCGTGTATTCGGGATAACGAATCGCTTTCAGGCGATTGTAGTCATAGTCATATTCAATCGCCTGACCCTTTGCCCGCAGATTTGCCGTGATCTTCTTTACTACATTGGAGGCATTGTCGTAAACCGATTCCGTGAGTCCCATATCCGGCGAGTCAATATGCGTGCGCCGTCCGCCAAGATCATAGCGGGCAGTAGTAATATTTCCCGCATTGTCTTTGACCTCGACAATCTGGTTCATGGCGTCATACTGATAGCTCGTCCATAAGGTCTTGCCTTCATTGAATTCCTGAACCGAAGTAATTGCCTCGCCCACATCTTTATACGTGACTTTGGAAATTCCGTTTGCATCGGTTACAGCCGTCTTAAAGCGGACATTGCCCTCTCTGTCTCTTCCGAAACCGTAGTCAAAAGTCGTAGCCGTATCATCGGGAATCGTGGTTTTCAGAACTCTGTCCATGACATCATAAACCGTCCGGGTGGGCTGAATGCTGTCAATATTGGTATTGAAATTCCCCTGATTGCCCAGAGATTCAGTTACCGGATAGTATTGCTCAATGCTTCTGCCCGCAAAGTCAAACTTCGCATGACCCGAGACAATCATCTCATCCTGAGCATTGGCATTGCCCGAACTGATTGCGCCGTCTTTTTTGCTCTGAATTTCTCGCTTGATGCCGTCAATAAACAGTACGGTTTCAAGGGGATCGCTCTGCTGCTGATAATTGTCAAAATGACGCGTCAATGCCCAAGCCGGCGCGGCTTCCGGATGATAGGCAAAAGTCAAAGTCTCTCTGCCTTTCCCCTGCTGATAAGGTCCGGTAATGCCTATAGCCCTGCCCACGCTGTCATAGCGATAAGTCATCTGCTGACGGTTGATATCCGTAGTATCGGTAATTTCTCCCCAGCGCAGATCATAGCCCGCAGTCGAGACATAACCGAAACTGTCCTGAACGCCCACCACGTAAGTATTCACGCTGGAATCATAAGTATAACTAAGGCTGTATCGCTGACCGTTTTTATTGCTCGGTCCGGTCTGTTGGGTAATATTGCCGTAAACATCATAAGTCATATCATGAATCGCGGTTCCGCTCCCCAGAGATAAGCGCACTTGGCTCAGATTGCCGGTAGCGGCCTGTATAGTAGCTTCTCGCTGGCGCATGACTTGACCGTTGCTTTTTACCACAATCTTTTTGGCTTTGCCCACAATGTAATTGCCCGGATAATTCTCGTATTCGATAAAGGACTCCACATCATCTCCGGAGCCGACATCGCCCGCGTCAAAGAAGTGAACCACATTGCCTA
>DYRK01000511.1 GCA_020718785.1 Desulfatirhabdium butyrativorans
AGCCGGGGCTTCTCTGCAAGTGCGTTCCCAAGCAGGGGCTTGGGAACGAGAGAAATATTTTGAAATCGGTAACGCTTTATGAACAATACATTGCTTTTATCTGAAATTCAAGAAGACGTCAAATCAAAAGTAGGGGCGCGGCGGCCGGCATGCCCCTGCTGACCCGAACCTCTTTTTCATACCCGCCCCCCGCTCCATCTCAATTTTGCTTTCAGCACGTCAAAATAATGCTGATCCGGCAGGGTGATGATATGAAGCGGATACAGCCCTTTTGCGATAACGATCACATCCCTGTCATCAATATCGAGACCGATCTGACCGTCAAAGGTCAGCAGAACATCCGAGGTTTTTTTTGCCAGCCTTATTTTTATACGGACCGAATCCGGAATCATCAGAGGGCGGTTGGTAAGGGTAAAGGGACATATCGGCGTCATGATTATACCGGGAACCGAGGGATGGATAACAGGACCGCCCGCTGCCAGAGAATATGCCGTGGAACCGGTGGGAGTGGAAATAATCAGGCCGTCTGCCCTGTATGTGGTCAGATAATGGTCGTCTATTTCGGTTTCGATATGTGCAAGTCTGGCAAGCGCGCCTTTGTTTATGACCACATCGTTTAAAACCGTTTCACGGGCAATCGTTTTTCCCTCACGGATAACGGTTACTGAAAGACGCATTCTGGGGTCTGTGGCAAAGGGCTTGTTCAAAACCGTTTCGGCAACGGAAAAAAGCCTGTCTTCGGTGATGTCTGCCAGAAAACCGACTTCGCCGAATTTTATGCCTATGACGGGGATATTCTGTTCACCTACCCATCGGGCGGCGCTCAGGAAAGTTCCGTCACCTCCGAGGACAAAAACACAGAACATATCCCCGGGCGCGGTACCGGTGTTTTCGCCCTGAGTCCTTCGTCCCGATGACCGTCCTTCTTTTCTTACGACCTCAATGTCTTTCAGCCGCAGCCATTTTTCAAATTCATCGGCTTTTCTGCCGGCTTCGGTATCTATTTTTACAAACAGTCCTGTTTTTTTCAAAGCCAATATCAGCTCCTGTTATCCTGAAATTCTGCTGTTTCTCAGACAGATTACAGGCATCTTGTAAAAACGGCAAGAACTTTTAAAGTTGAAAAGGAAATTCTTTTATCTTGACTCGGCTTTTTCATCTTATTATACATAAGGAATAGTATTCATGGAACAGCTTTTATTTTTAATTTTTTTTAAACAAGGAGGATGAAGTATGAAACATTGTTTCTGGAAACTGTCTGTCATGGCAATTATCGGCTTGGCGATATTTGCGATGTCCGGGACCGGTCTGGCTCAGGAAACTCTTAAAATAGGCGTTGCCGGCGCGCACAGCGGCGATCTCGCCTCTTACGGAATTTCGGGTCTCAACGGCGTCAAACTCGCGGTCGCGGAAATCAACGCAAAAGGCGGAGTTCTCGGAAAGCAGCTTGAAATCATTGCCGAAGACGATGTGTGCAAGCCGGAAGTCGCCACCAACACTGCCACCAAACTCGTATCCCAGAAAGTTCCCGTGGTGATCGGGCATATCTGCAGCGGCGCGACAAAGGCTGCTTTGGGGATTTACAAGGATGCGAAAATCCTTGCCATTTCCCCTTCGGCAACCAACCCTGATCTGACGCAGAGCGGGGATTATCCCAATTTTTACCGGACAATTGCCTCTGATGACGCACAGGCAACATTAGAGGTGGATTTTGCGCTCAACACTCTGAAATTAAAAAAAATCGCTGTGCTTCACGACAAAGGGGATTACGGCAAAGGGCTGGCTGAGTTTGCAAAAAGTTTTCTGGAAAAAGAAAAAGGCGCGGAAGTTGTGCTGTACGAAGGAATTACCCCCGGAGCAGTGGATTATTCCGCAGTGATACAGAAGATCAAACATTCGGGCGCGGAAGCTGTGATATTCGGCGGCTATCATCCCGAAGCTTCCAAAATTGTCATGGGAATGCGTAAAAAGAAAATGAAAACAGTTCTCATTTCCGATGACGGGGTAAAGGATGATACCTTTATTAAAGTGGCCGGAGAATATGCCGAGGGCGTTTACGCCACAGGTCCCAAAGATACCTCCAAGAATCCTTTGGCTGTTGCTGCAAACGAGGCACATAAAAAGGAATTCGGTTCGGATCCCGGCGCGTTTTTTCTGAATGCCTACGCCGCGACGCTGGCGATTGCCAATGCCATTCAAAAAGCCGGTTCTGCCGATTCCGACGCTCTTTCAAAAACCCTGAAAAGCGAATATGTCGAAACGCCTATCGGGAAAATCAGTTTTGATGAGCGCGGGGATGCTATCGGCGCGGGTTTTTCTGTCTATCAGGTAAAAAAAGGACTGTATGTCGAAGTGAAATAAGGACGGGTTTGAGGTGAGGGGTTCGGGGTCAGAGGAAAAATTTGATCTCCGGTCTTTTCACCGAACCCCTGACCTCGAACCTCTGACCCCTGACCTCGAACCCATGACCCCGAACCCCTTATACCGGATATGAAATTATGGAATATTTTTTTGAACTTGCACTCGGAGGAATGACCCGCGGGAGCATTTATGCGCTGATTGCCCTGGGATATACGATGGTTTACGGTATCATCGAACTGATCAATTTTGCCCACGGCGAAATTTACATGATCGGCGCATTTACCGCGCTGATTATCGCGAGCGTGCTGACAGTTCTGGGGATGAATCAGATCGCAATTTTAGTGCTGGCATCCATTGCCGCGGTTGTTTATTCGGCTGCTTACGGGTTCACAGTAGAAAAACTGGCATATAAACCGTTGCGGCAGGCACCTCGGCTTTCGCCCCTGATTTCTGCCATCGGACTGTCTATTTTTCTTCAAAATTATGTGCTGCTGGCGCAGACATCCGATTTTCTGCCTTTTCCCGCGCTGATTCCCAATTTCGAGTTTATGGAACCCTACAGTCATATTATCAGTTCGGCAGAAATCGTGATTCTTTTTACCACCGCGATTGTCATGCTCCTGCTGACATTTCTGATCAAATTCACGAAAATCGGCAAAGCCATGCGTGCCACCGCACAGGACAGGGAAATGGCAATGCTGGTCGGGGTCAATGTGAACCGCGTCATATCGGTCACCTTTGTGATAGGCTCCGCGACGGCTGCTGTCGGCGGAGTGCTGATCGCATCCCACATCGGAATGATTAACTTTTACATCGGCTTTATTGCGGGAATCAAGGCCTTTACAGCCGCGGTACTTGGCGGTATCGGCAGTATTCCGGGCGCGGTGCTTGGTTCATTTGTACTCGGATGGACCGAAAGCTTTGCCACCGGCTATGTGTCCAGCGATTACGAAGATGTTTTCGCATTTGTGCTGCTGGTGATGATTCTGATATTCAAGCCTGAAGGGATTCTGGGGCGGTCAACAGCGCAGAAAGTGTGATATGGCTTACAGCGATTTTTCTTTGGACAAAGTAAAAAGCGACACTTTCTCGTTCCCAAGCCCCGGCTTGGGAACGCACTTGCCGGGGAAGCCCCGGCTTCCCGTGACGGGAGACGGCCCGAAGCCGGAAAATCTTTAGTAAGGGCAAAAAATATTTTGCCCTTACAAGCCGGGGCTTGGGAACGAGGAAAAGATGTCATACTTATGGATTCCGAGCGATGCTACATCAGTGAACTCCCTAAATTGCTTGCAATATTTCAAGCCATCATTGACAGTTGCTGACCAAGGTATGATTTTATGAAATTTTATATAAAAATGTTGTTCGTTTCAACCCTGTTCATAGTGTCGCTTGCAGCCTGCGGCACTTTTAAAACCTTGACACTTTCTGAAGAGGAGAGAGAGAGAACTTTTTATTTTTTTAACGTAGATTGCGATGCTCCTTCGGAATTTTTATCTTTTCCTTATATGTATTCCGGAACAAAGAAAGACTTGATATATATCTTATATCCTCATTACTGCGGCTGGGCTCACGGCGAGGTAGGACATGTTAATAATGCATGTTTCATATCAGTAATACCGATTGTAATACTTGATTTACCTCTGAGTCTCGCTGCCGATACGCTTGTGCTGCCATTTACAGCGTATATGCAGTATAAACATGGCAACATGGTTGATCCTCCGTATTTTAAAATGGGAGATAATCACGGGGGAGACAGCGACACATCAATCGAATATTATGAAAACGGATTGAAGATACTTCCGAAATATTACGGTGACGAATATCCTTATTATATTAAAGATTATTTTCGTAAGTTAGCCGATTATTATGACAAAAAAGGCGAATATCAAAAGTCTGTTCTGTATTATGAAAAGTTATTAGAAGTAATTCTTCCGAGTCGTCATATCCATCCGAGTTATATAGAAGGGTATTATCAGAA
>DYRK01000512.1 GCA_020718785.1 Desulfatirhabdium butyrativorans
GACTTCCTCGGCAGCACGGTGATTGACTTTGCTGCGCCGGATCTTCCGGTCGGCGAATCCGGGGAGCCGCTGAATTACGATTTCAACGGTGACGGCAATATTGACGATGCGGATATCGAAGCCGTTGCCAAAATCTGGAATACCTGCAAAGGAAAGGAAAATTATGATCCTTACTTTGATTCCGGATGATGACGGCTGCATCACGGTTCCGGATATCATGCGGGTTGCAAAATAGGGCAGAAGGGAAGGACACGCCGCCGGCGTTCCCCTACGTCCGTTGATTTTGACAAAATGCTCCTGCCGACGGAAATCGGCAGGAGCATTTCTTTAACTCATGATTGAACGGTTACGATCTGCCGGACTGCCCAATCAAAGGAGGCAAACCGGTCAGGTTCTGAAATATTTCATGGCGGTACCGGATATGCGGTTCAGATTCATATTTCCCGGTTTTCAATCATCGTCTCCATGAGCCGGATATAGTCAATTCCGGCTTTCCTGAAACCTTCCCTGCCGTATTTCATATTAGCTTCAAGCACATAGAACCTGCCGTCATATTCGCAGATATCAATACCCGCATCGTCCCAGCCGCATTTGTGTGCCGTTAGGATGGCAAGATCAACGGCAGGCTGAGGAACCGAATCGAAACATATCCTCGCACCGGCTGCGACATTGGTGCGGAATTCTCCGGGCTTTGCTATCCGCCGGTAGGCAAGAACCGCTTTGCTGCCGATGACCACAATCCGGATATCCGAGCTTATATGCAGATATTCCTGAATATAGGCAGTCCGCGTGAGGCTGCAATAAGCCGAAAGCTCGGAAAAGTTCCGAATCAGAAAAACTCCCCTGCCCATTGCGCTTCCTCTGGGTATTTTTGCAACAAAGGGAAATGAGAAATGATCGGAAATAAAACGCCGCCGAGTACCGTAGAATATTTTGGTCCGGGGATGAGGAATATCTGAAAGATGAAACAGGGCGGTCTGCCTGATTTTGTCCTGAGCGCATTTGCAGGTGTGATAGCTCGGAAAGGTTTTTTTGCCCGCGGCGTCAAAGAGATCAGCATAAAATGAGGTGGGATAATAGATTTTTTCAGCTTTTTTTATCAGCAATGCCTCTTGCGGTGAATAATCGGAAAAATCAGGCTTCACTCCCAGCGTCATAACATTTTTGCAGCCTTTCAGACGCGCACCCAGGGCAATTTTCTTCTCATCTCTCATCCGGTATCAGCCTGTCGGGAAATTCGGAGGATGGCATCGGCTCCTCGTCAATCGGACTCAGGACAAAGGTTGAAGGGGAAATCGGAACCGTAAACCAGCAATCGGCTGCGGACAGTTGAAAGCCTGTGTCTCCGTTTTCATCGGAGAGTTTCATCCTGAAGGGGATCCGATATCCTCCGGGCACCTCGCGGATATCATCGAATTCTGCCCTGTACACAAGGGATTCCGCCATATTGTATATCTCAATTTTCCGTACATCGCTTCTGTTCGGGTCAAGGAATATTTTCTCCCGGACGAATCCCCATTCGCTCTTGAGTATCAGCAGATATTCGGATTCGGTCTCTGTCACCGAAATCGAATGATGTTCGCGGATCGGAATCCGCCCGGTCAGAAACAGGATCAGATCGCCGCTTGTGACGGGAATGGAAACGACCTGCTTCAGGCTGGGATCCGACGAGGCTCTTCTGTAAAACCGGCGTTCTATATGAGATAAAAGATAAAACCATTCTCCGTCGCTTGAAACCGTGGCAAGGCGTCTGCCCGAAACATCCAGCAGTTCGAAGCGCAGTCTCGTGGGAACAGCTCCTATCCATGCCACCCGGCCGAGATAGCGTTTATCAGCCTTCCATAATCTCAGATTTCCGACGCCTTTGAAAGTCTCAAGGCTCTGATTTCTGCTTGCCAGCGCGGAAAGCAGCTTCCTGGAAAGGTCTTCCCTGATCGGAATTTCAGGCTGAGTGACAACCGTCCTGTCCCTGAGCGCGGCGCAGGCAGATATCATCAGAAGCGCGGTCAGCCATAAACACCTGCAAAGCAAAGCGGGTTTGAAACCCGCTTTGCACGGGGCAAAAATGACCTTTTTTAATAAGACAGGTCTGCATTTTCCTGCAAAGTAAAGCGGGTTTGAAACCCGCTTTGCATCGGGTAAACCTATCTTATTAAAACAGGTCATTTTTCCACTCCGGATGTTCCGGTCAGTTCACGGATCTTTTTTTCAAGCACTTCTTTGTCCGTTTCTTTTTTCAGAAGCGATTTCTGATAAGATTCAAGGGCTTTTTCCCTGTTGCCGGCTTTCATGTATGAGTCTCCGAGGTGTTCGAGAATAATAGGATCATCGGGAACCAGACTGACAGCTTTTTCAATATATTCGATTGCCTTATCGTAAAGTCCTTTCTTGAAATACACCCATCCCAGACTGTCTATGATATAACCGTCATCGGGCTTGGTTTTCATGGCTTCTCTGACGAGCCTTTCAGCCTCATCCAGATTCTGCCCGGATTCGGCATAAGTATAGCCAAGATAATTCAGGGCATCGGCATCCGCGGGATCAAACTTTATCGCGGTTTTCATCGCGTCTATACATTTCTGTTTGTCCCCTGTTTTGTCATATATCACCCCCAGACGGAAATGGAGCCGGGCATTTTCAGGATCAATTTCAAGTCCCTGCCGGAGTATGTCCATAGCTTTCTCAAAATCCTGTATTTCTTCATAAAATGCTCCAAGATAGATCATGAAATCCGGATTGTCCGGGACCTGTCTGATGACATCTTTGAGAAAGCGGATGGCTTCGGTGATTTTCCCCTGTTCCTGATATAAAAAAGAAATCTGAACCGCGGCATTCTGATAAAAGCGCGAATCCGGCTTCACTTTTTTGAAATGGGCAATTGACATGGTGTCATTTTTAAGCCCGTTATATGCGAGACCCGCGGCATAATAAATATCCGAATTTTCAGGCGCGCCTTTGAGCATTCCGTCCAAAATGGCAATGGCTGCATCATACTGATTCTGCTCGATATATATCTGAACGACACCTTTGATGATTTCGGGATCGGTGATGCTCTTTCTGCCCAGTTCCTTCAGCAGGCGTTCTGCATTTCCACTGTTTCCGTTTTTATAATGAAAATAGGCAAGACCCATGCCGGCGCGGACATCATCGGGATTATTCTGAAGGATATCTTCGTAAATCCGAATCACCTTCTCTTTTTTTCCCTGTTTTTCATAAAGATTCACCAATTCGAACTGCGGTTCATCGAGGTCCGGTTCAAGTTCCAAAGCCTTGCGGAATGATTTTTCCGCATAGACTGTATTTCCCTGCAAAGCATGGATTTTTCCGATAAAAAAGTAGCCTGCATAGAAATCCGGGAATTTTTTCACAAGCCTGTCATAAACATCAAAGGCATTTGCCGTATCATTTTTTTCCGAATACAATCCGCCGAGAAGGAGATAGATTTCTTTCTGGGCAGGGTCACAAGCAATCACTTTGCGGTATGCGGCAATAGCCTCGTCTGTTTCTTTCAGCCCCTGTTTCAGTTTTCCGTAAACAATAAGCGATTCAACATTTTCCGGGTCATTGGCGATCATTTTTTCAATCACCCCCAATGCACTCCGGCTGTCATTCCCGCGCAGATAAAGATTTGCCAATTCTTTTTGCAGGTATTCGGAATCCGGATCCTGTTCAAGGGTTTTCCGCAGATAAAGGACCGCGGCGGCGATATTGCCTTTTTTTCTCTGCAACTGCGCTTCCATGTAATGATAATACCGGCCGTCCGGCTCAAAGGAGCTTGCGGGAGTGCCGCCTTCCCCGTCGAAATCCGACAGCGGCGGCAGCTCTTCATCCGGAATCTGCGCCGGTTCTTCAGACGGAGCTTCGGTTTTGACCGGTATTTCCGATTTTTTATCCGACGCGCAGGCTGACAGGAATATCATAAAGATCATTGTGAAAATGATCGGCCTGAACAAATCACATTTCATCTGTTTTCATCCCATAACGGTTATTTTTCAGTACCCGGATTTCCGACTTTCGGAAATCTCAAAGACAATAATAAATCGGCGTTTATCGGCGTTTATTCGCGGTTAAAAAAGAATCAACCGCGAATGAACGCCGATAAACGCGAATTATTGAAGACAACTTGGCGTTCATTGGCGTTTATTCGCGGTTAAAAAACCGCGAATGAACGCTTATAAACGCGAACTGTTGAAGACAAATTGGCGTTTATTGGCGGTTAAAATAAAGAATCAACCGCGAATGAACGCTTATAAACGCGAATGGTTTCAAACCCGCCCTTCATTTTTTCTCGTTCCCAAGCCCCGGCTTGGGAACGCATCTGCGCCCGAAGCC
>DYRK01000513.1:0-1614 GCA_020718785.1 Desulfatirhabdium butyrativorans
TATATTTCAAGGACTTATTTATGGAATCCGAAACCCGGAGCCTTGCCGACACGGTCGGGAAAAAAAAACAGTTCTGCTCTTTCCGCATTGCAGAGCATCTTTTCGGTGTGGACATTCTGGATGTAAAAGAGATAAAAGACGAAGTGACCTTTACCATTGTTCATCATGCGCCGCCTGTGGTCCGGGGATTTGTAAATATCCGTGGACATGTCTATCTGGTTCTGGATTTGCGCTTGGTGCTGGGCTTTGACAGCAGGGAAGCAGATGAAATGAGCCGGGTCATATTGTTCAAACAGCGTGTGGGCGAATCTTTCGGCATTCTGGTGGATCATATCGGAGACATGATCGAGGTGGATGACAGCCGGATTGAATACCGCAAATCCGATGAATTTGCTCCGTTGCAGGGAATAGACAGGAAAAAATCCGATCTTAGTGCCGGAATCTGCAAACTCGAGGAAGAGTTGCTTATTATTCTGAGGGCTGAGAAACTTTTCAATGCCTTCTGAATATGATTCCGGAGTGCAAAAAATGCACTCCGGAAGAATCGGATTAAAGCTGTTTTCTGTCATAATCAACAACTTTGCCCAATCTGACCTGCTCAAGCAATGCTGCCCGGTCTGTTCTTAATTTTTTATTCTCGGGATGAGCATCAATCATCTGGCTTATGTTTTCCATCGCGTCATACCAGTAGCCTTCGCGCGCATATTCGTAATACAGATTTTCAGCCGCTGTGTTCCCGAAGCGATCTGCCAGTTCAGGGGACGGCTTTGTATATCTGACAGTTGCACTTCCCAGAAAATCCGCTGACCGTTCATCAGGATAAGGGACAATAGCGATAAACCATTCATATTCCGTATCAGGCTGAAGGCTGACCGCATGATCGGCAAGGGCGATATTATAAATGCCTTCCTTTCCGGGACCTTCAATGCCGGTTTGCAGAACCGGTTTTATTTTTCCGTATTCGTTCAGGGTAAATTCGATCTTACCTTTCCAATTGTCGGAAATATACCACCACAGCCGAGGCTGAGGATTTGCTGCACAGCCGGTCTGCAATGAGGCAAGGGGAGCCATTATTGCCGGAATACTCTGCCCGCTTTCGCTTTCCTGGGTCAGAACCGCTTCAAAGAGTTGAACATCGTCAATCTCTTTTTTTGAATTCAGGATCATATCATAGACAGGAGATTCCTGATTCATATTTTCAGGCAATTCTCCCCGGCTCAATCCGCGGGAGAGTCCTCTGGACAGTCCTCGGGTTAATCCCCGAGTCAGTCCCCTTGTCAGACCTCGGCTCAAGCCCCGTGTCAGTCCGCGGATTTCTCCTCGTGTAAGACCGCGAGTGAGTCCACGGGTCAGTCCACGGCTTTCCCCGCGAGTCAATCCCCGAATCAGTCCGCGGGTCAGTCCGCGAGACAGTCCGCGGCTCAGACCCCGGCTCAGTCCTCTGTTGACACTGCCTACATCGCCGGCTTCTCTTCTGCGGATTTCCGCATCTTTTTCCGGCGGATTATACATCGGCGCGTCTCCGGTCCTTAATACGGTCTGCACTGTGCTTTGAACCTCGGCAGCCGCAGTCCAGGGGCAAATTATCACCGCTGCCAGCACTGCAATGCCGAT
>DYRK01000513.1:1714-4332 GCA_020718785.1 Desulfatirhabdium butyrativorans
CTCACTTCTCACTTCCCTCACATCCAGTTCCCGATAACCAGAAACGGCGCCCAATACAGCGGATGCTGATACCGTCTCTGGGAAATCAGCTTTTTCTGCACATTCTGCATGGCTTTTACTTTGGAAATCCCTGTGTTCAGTTGCCGGTAAAACTCCCGGATTGCCAGCGAAGTGGCTTCGTCATCCACAAACCAGAGGGTCGCAATCGCGCTCCGCACGCCGGCTTTGACGGCAACACCGGCAAGCCCAAGCGCGGCTTTTTCATTGCCCAGAGCAGTCTGGCACGCGCTCAGGGTGAGCAGTTCCACCTTGTTTTCACGGAATTTGCCGATACCGACAAGCTCTTCCAGCCGGTCCATAGTCAGCCTGTCATTATATGCCAGCAGAAAACTTTCTTTGGGCGTACCCCCGAAAATGCCGTGAGTGGCAATATGCAGAAAATCATATTCATTATTTTTGAATTCGCGGGTAAGGTTATCAAGCGTGTAATCTTTGTTTTCCAGCAGCACCTTGCTGTTCATAATCTCACGGATATCTTCGAGTTCCGCGGTCACGCTGGGAAGCGGGGGAAAACCCTGTCTGGCTTCGGAAAGACCGCCGATCAGAATCGTGAAATTCTTTTTGTTCATGGGTCCCGGGTCGGTCAGTTGAATCGCGGGAATAGTTCCCACCGCGTATTTTTCAATGAGAAACCGAGATCCGTCATGTAATGTGGAAAATGGAATCAGCCGCAGCGCGCCGTCCGGAGCAACAATAAGAGTATCAATTTTCTGTTCCGCGAAGATTGCCTCGGCAGGGCGGATGACCCAGTCGTAAATCGCTTGGGAATCCTCGAGAAAAAGATTCAGCGGTCTGGTCTGCAACCGCTCCCGGTATCTTGCAACAGTGCTGCTTACCTGTTCCGAACCTACGGGAACGCTGATCTGCTTCATGCCGTCGGGAAGGGTCAGCAGCAAAATGATATGATCCGTGAAAAGAATGGGATACAGCACCGCGGTATTCGGCGGCGTCCGATCCAGCACGGTTTTTTGGGTCTGAACAGACGTGAGACATTCATCTTCGAAAAAATCCTCCAACTCCGCGGTTTTGAGAATTTCCATAGTATCTCTGGCATTAAGCAGCATTTTCTGACGCCCGGTCTCGTCTTTGAGGGTTTCCGCCTGCTTCAGCAGCAGATCCGTAAGCTCCAGATACACGGGTTTTACTGCCTCGTTAAAAGTATCCTGACGTGAACGGAATCCGCGGAACAATTCCTGACGGATGGGATTCAAGGTCGAGATGGCGGTATTGTATGCTTTGACCGCGTTTTCAGTATCCCCCGCGGCTTTGAACAGCCGCCCAGATTCCCATTGCCAGAGATACAGAAGTTCGGGCATTTCTCCCTGCTGGGCAAAAAACACGGCACGGCGCGTCAATTCCAATGCTTCGGCATTCCGGTTTTCCGCTTCGTACAGTTGCGCCATGTATCCGCAGGCAGAAGAAATAATTCGGGAATTCTGAAGAGATATGCCGATCTGTTCCGCGGACTTCAAAGCCTGATACTCGTTACGGATCAGCCCTTCATCGGATCGGGCAAGGTTTTTGCCTATTTTATGCAGGAGTCTGCTCAATGTAATCAGGTCCGAGGCTTTCTGAAATGAATCGGGCAATGCCTCGATTTCTGTAAGAACCGTGTCTGTCACGCCGGCAAGTTCCTGATATTTTTCCATCTGAAATTCGAGGCGGACCAAATTCAGCAGAATTTTTGATTTCAGATCAATATTTTCTTTCGAATCTCCGATCAGGTCTATGGCTTCTTCGTAAAAGGTCATGGCTCCGACATAGTTCTGTTCTGCCGCGACACCGTTGCCGAGATTGTTCAGAACTGTTATCAGCACCCGCGGAGTGTTTGTCTGCCGTGCGGATTCCAGTCCTTTCAGAAAATATTCCGCTGCCTGGTCCGAGTTTCCGAGGGAGAGATGAATATCGCCCAGTGTGCTGAAAAACAAGGCTTCCCGATCCCGGTCTTTGCCTTTTTCCAGAAGGGGCAGCAAAGATTCAAGGGCAGATACGGCTTTGCGGTGATGACCGAGCATCTGGTAAGCGTTGGCCAGATTCAAGAGGATGTCCGCGTACAGCCCTGTGTCTTTTTCCGGGTCTGAATGGGCTGAGACTTCTTCCCATATCATCGCGGCATGTATGAAATCCCCTTTGCGGAAAAATTCTTTTCCCTCTTCAATCCGCTGATCGGTCGTCTGACCCGCGGCAGATTGAAACAGGGAAAATACAATAAAGAATGAAAGAGATAAAAAATGCTTTCGGATCATTATGATTATGCCTCCGCCAGTTTACGGAAGTTTCCTTCCTGATTGGATATTACACACAGATTCCGGTGCGTCTTTCACCGACAGAACCCGTTATAATTCATTTTTATCTGTTTTACAAGCCCGATTATCAGATTTCTGCTGTTCGGAAAATGCTTCCGGATTCAGCGTTGCATTATGGCGGTATTGCATTCAGGGTATCGTTGCATCAGTCCAGTAGGTTGGGTTGAGGAACGAAACCCAACACCGGCGAATCGCTAATTTTAAATAAGTTGGGTTTCGTTCCTCAACCCAACCTACATACTGGACTGATTT
>DYRK01000514.1 GCA_020718785.1 Desulfatirhabdium butyrativorans
AAAAACCCCGGAACCTGCGTGGCATTGATTCCTTATTTCCGACAATGTCTAATAAGTACCCGTTCATATTTTTTCCGACATAATGTAATGTAGGGTAAGCCCCTGTGCTTACCCCTGTGTTCAGGGCAACCACAGGGGGTTGCCCCTACAAAAAATTGTGAACGCTTACTTAAGATGGTTTCAGCAGATCGAAATGCACCCTGACCGCTCCCGGCGGATTGACAAATCCGCCAGCATTTCGGGAGAATTTTCGATCTGATGATTTTTGCACTCCGGAGTTTATTCTTACCGCCGTCATATTCTGCGCTTTCCGGATTTTCAGTAAAACGCCAAAAACTTAAAACAGACGCAAATCGTTTTTGCCGATAAAACGGTTTGCAAAACCGTTTTACGGAAGATTTCAAAAGCGCAATTTATGACGGCGGTAAGTATATCAGACAATGCCTTCTTTTTCCATTTGCCGGATTTCATCCGCGGAAAACCCGAGTTCCGCAAGAATGCGCTGAGTATGTTCCCCGAATTTCGGAGGCAGGCTGCGGACTGAACCGGGTGTCTCACTGAGTTTTACCGCGGTGCCGAGGACAAATTCGGCAGGTTTCCCGGGCTCCTGTACTTTCACGACCATTTCCCTGATTGCGGCATTTTCGCCGGATAAAACTTCCGCAACATCCGGAACCGCGCCCACGCACATATCTTTATCCTTAAAAACCTCCGTCCATTCATCCGCGCTTTTCTTTGAAAACATCCTGCTGAAAAATCCGATAATTTCTTCTTTCCGATCTTCGTCAAACTGAAGCGGAATATATTCGGGGATTTGGAAATAATCACAGATTTTTTTCCAGAACCGCGGCTCCAGCGCGGCTACAGTGACATATCTGTGATCCGAAGTTTCATAGACATTGTAGCAGGCATAGCGATGCGAAAGCAGGGCATTTCCCCTTTCGGGAGGCGAACCGAAAGTCCAGTGCCATCCGGCAACAATGGGCAGCATGGCGGTAAGGCTGTCAGTCATGGAAATGTCAATATACTGTCCTTTGCCTGTCTTTTCCCTTGCATAAAGGGCAAGGAGAATGCCGGCCGCGGCATTCAGTCCACCGACCATATCCGCGAGTTGAATTCCGGGAATACAGGGCGCGCCGTGTTTCGGTCCGATCACAGAAAGAACGCCGCTGTGTCCCACAAAATTGAGATCATGGCCCGCCTCGTTTTTCAAGGGACCGTTCTGTCCGTAGCCGGTAATCGAACAGTAAATGATTCCGGGATTGGTCTTTCTGACATCTTCATATCCGATGCCAAGACGGTCCGTGACCCCGGGCCTGAATCCTTCGATAAGGATATCCGCTTTCCGAACCAGCGAAAAAAATACGGCTTTGCCCTTTTCGCTTTTAAGGTTGAGCGTGATATGTTCTTTGTTCCGGTTGATGTTGTTCAAGGCAGGCACAGACTCTTTCTCAAAACGCCGGTCTTCGACGGCAATCACTCTGGCTCCGTGATCCCCGAGGATCATCGAGCAGTAGGGACCCGGAAGCAGCCGCGAAAGATCAATCACCGTACAATGTTCCAATGCGCCGTTCATATTTTTATCCTTTCGGTTTTTACGACAGAATTTCGTCATTTTTCCTCGTTCCCAAGCCCCGGCTTGGGAACGCGTCTGCGCCCGAAGCCCCGGCTTCGGGCCGTCTCCCGTCACGGGAAGCCGGGGAGCCTCCCCGGCAAGTGCGTTCCCAAGCCGGGGCTTGGGAACGAGAAAAAGACCTGCTTGTTCCCACTTCGGAGCGTGGAAACAAATTGAAAAATCTGGTAATATTTTTCTGAAATCGGCATATCTTACTTGTAACTCACGTTTTCCTCGTTCCCAAGCCCCGGCTTGGGAACGCATCTGCGCCCGAAGCCCCGGCTTCGGCCGTCTCCCGTCACGGGAAGCCGGGGCTTCCCCGGCAAGTGCGTTCCCAAGCCGGGGCTTGGGAACGAGAAAAAATTCTCACTTCTTTCTCGTTCCCAAGCCCCGGCTTCGGGTCGTCTTCCGCCACGGGAAGCCGGGGAGCCTCCCCGGCAAGTGCGTTCCCAAGCCGGGGCTTGGGAACGAGAAAAAAAGAAAATCGGCTGCAAAGCGATTTCGCAAATCTTCCTCGTTCCCAAGCCCCTGCTTGGGAACGCGTCTGCGCCCGAAGCCCCGGCTTCGGGCAGTCTCCCGTCACGGGAAGCCGGGGCTTCCCCGGCAAAGTGCGTTCCCAAGCCGGGGCTTGGGAACGAGAAAACGGCTTGAAAAGCCGTTTCACTTTAAAACGCCGGTCATAAGTGACCGGACATATATGTTCGGATCGGACACTTTTTGTTGCTATTCCTATTTTTATATGATATTATAACATTATGATTTGGCAGTAACTAATCTTGAAAACAGCCTTTTCGGGAAAATGGCATGAATCTTGCTGCTATATCATTAAACAGGAAAAAAATTCCCTGACCGCTCCCGGCGGATTGACGGTCATTTTTATCCTTCGGCGCCGAAAATGCCTGGGATTTGTCAATCCCAAGCGAGCTTTTGGGAGAACTTCCGATCTGCTGAATTTTTTCAAACTTTATAAAAAACAAGGAGAACCGGATATGTCAGACAAAAAAACCATTCTTATCGTTGATGACGATGTCAGTTCCCGCGATATACTGGCGGCAATTCTGTTCAATGAAGATTACCGTCTGGAATTTGCCGCGGACGGACAGGAACTTCTGGAAAAAGCAGAGGCTTTCGTACCGGATGCGGTTTTGCTTGATGTGATCATGCCGGACATGAACGGCTTTGAGGCATGTCGGCGTCTTAAAGCAAAGGAAGAATTCCGGAATATCCCGGTAATCATGATTTCGGTATTAAACGACAAAGATGACATGATACAGGGCTTTGAGTCCGGCGCGGATGATTTTATGTCCAAGCCTGTGAACGGTCCGGAACTGCGCGCGCGTATCCGTGCTGTGCTGCGGATAAAAGCGCGCTACGACGAGATAAAAACCGAACTCAGGCTAAGGGAAAATCTGGGCAGTATGATTATGCGCGACATGAAGCATTCTCTGAACCCTATTCTGGAAGCTGACAGAATTCTGGAGAAATATATCAGCGACTCCGAGGCATTGAAAGAGATTTCAGAAGCCGCACATCGGATTCACCGCTCCATCAGCCACATGCTGATGCTGACAAAAATCACAGGTCCCGCAGTCGCGGCCGAATCACTGAAAAATTAAAGGGATATCAGAGACAAGGAGGCGCGGTACAATGCCCATCAGAAACGCTATTCTTATTGCAGACGACGATCCCGTGACCCGTGACATGCTGACTGCGATGCTGGCTGATGAACGTTACGGGCTGATTTTTGCTTCCGGCGGATTGGAAACAATGACCAAAGTCAGCGATCTCATGCCTGATGTGATTCTGCTGGATGTGATAATGCCTGACATGGACGGTTTCGAAGTCTGCCGGCGGCTCAAATCAGACGCACGGTTACAGAATATCCCGGTTATCATGATTTCGGTACTCAAGGGCAAAGAAAACATGATACAGGGATTTGACGCGGGTGCCGATGATTTTCTGTCCAAACCGGTAAACGCGACAGAACTGCGGGCGCGTATCCGTTCCATGCTGCGGATAAAAAGACGCTACGATGAATTGAAAAACACGCTGAATTTCAGAGAATCGCTGGAAAACAGGATTTTCCATGACCTGAGAGAAGTTTTGTATCCCCTTCTCGGATACAGTGATATTCTTATGAAAAAAGCAGAACCGCCGGATGATATGAAACACATCCGCAATCTTTCGCACGCGGCTTCCCGTTTGGACAATTCTCTGAGTGATCTGCTGACAGCAACGCGGATTTACGCTGAAGGACCGGTTATAACGCGCTCGGATACGGATATGAATCTGCTGATATCGGAAATCCGCAAATGCCATGAAGATGCTATCCGGGAAAAACATATCACATTGGTACTGGATTTGCCGGAAAACTCACGGAAAATTCTTTTAGACGCGAATCTGTTTCAGAGTGTGATGGATCATCTGCTCCTGAACGCGGTCAGAGCCTCGC
Source organism: Desulfatirhabdium butyrativorans (assembly GCA_020718785.1). Classification (GTDB taxonomy): domain Bacteria; phylum Desulfobacterota; class Desulfobacteria; order Desulfobacterales; family DYRK01; genus DYRK01. The sequence goes on from DYRK01000514.1 coordinate 4,068, forward strand.
CTGAAGGCGGAATGGTCGTAGTACAGGCTGCATATCCCGATAATCGGCCGCGGATCAGAATCCGGATAAGCGATGAAGGAATTTATCCCGATGATTTTTTTGATCGTTTTCTCTTAGTAGGATCAAAGAAAGACATCCCGGAGATCGAATCAGGACTTGCTTTCTGCAAAACAGCGGTCCGGGCAATGGGGGGGCAGATTTCTGCGGAACGCGGAACTCCCGGGGGAGCGGTTTTCACTGTGGAAATTTCTGATTGAATTTT
>DYRK01000515.1:0-1754 GCA_020718785.1 Desulfatirhabdium butyrativorans
TCATTATATGATATTACTTGAAAAAAAGCAAAAACATGCGTATTGTTGCCGGAAGATATGCTGCCGGGCTGGGTGATCTGTAAACTTTGACAGGAACAAATCCGTCTGTAATTTCGGAATGTACAGCATCATGATCTTATTGCCGGCTCCCTGATTCCCGAAACGTGCATCCGGATACTTAACGCTATGTGAAGTGATTTGCAATGTTTATTTTTCGGAAAGGCTCAGGTCATGACCGGATAACTTCTCTGTGCGGACCATGCAAATGCTGAGGAAAAATGCCTGTATATGAATATACTGCCTTAAATAAAAAAGGTAAAAATGTTTCCGGAATCATTGACGCGGAAAGCTCCGCGGCTGCCCGTCAGAAACTCAGGGCTTCCAAAATTTTTCCGGTTTCCATCAAAGAGGCGCATAAGTCGCCGGCAAAAAAAGAAAGTCAGTGGCTTTCAGACAGAGTACGATCCCTTTCACGGGTCAAACCCGCGGAAGTCGCGATGATGACCAGACAGTTGGCAACACTGGTAGGCGCGGGATTTCCGCTGGTGTCTGCCATTGATACTCTGATACCCCAGACCAAAACTCAGGTATTCAAAAAAAGTCTGGCGCAGATCAAGGATTCAATCGTGGAAGGGAACAGTTTCGCGGCTGCCCTGTCTCTGTATCCCGGTATTTTTTCACCGCTTTATATTAATATGGTATCTGCCGGCGAATCTTCGGGAACGCTGGAAATTGTTTTAGACCGGCTTGCGGATATTACCGAGAAACAGCAGGCATTGAAAACGCGGATCAAGGCTGCGCTGGCATATCCGGTGCTGATGTCATTTATCGGCTCGGGGGTTCTGTTTTTTCTGCTGACTTTTATTGTTCCCACAATCGCCACCATATTCAAGGACATGGGGCAGATGCTGCCCATGCCGACTCAGATACTGATCAAAGTCAGCGGAATTTTCAAATCTTACTGGTGGGGGATTTTCATTCTGATCGGCATCATGATTTTCGGTTTCCAGAGTCTGAAAAAAACAAAAAAAGGACGGCATCTTGCTGACAAACTCATGCTTATTCTCCCGGGAATCGGCGGATTATCCAAAAAACTGGCGGTCGCGAGATTTGCCAGAACCCTGGGTTCATTGCTGGAAAACGGAGTTTCCATGCTTGCCGCGCTGGATATTGTGAAAAATATTGTGGGAAATGTGCTGCTTGCCGATGCGGTCGCGGAAGCGGCAAAAGATGTGGGAAAAGGACAGGGACTCGGAGCCGCGCTGTCATCGAGCGATATTTTTCCCAATCTCTCGATTCAGATGATCCTGGTCGGCGAACAGACCGGAGAACTGGAAGCCATGCTGAAAAAAATCGCGGAGGTCTATGAAAGAGAGGTCGAAACCACGGTTATGAGCATGACCGCCCTGCTGGAACCGGTGATGATTCTGATAATGGGCGCCGCGGTCGGATTTATCATACTTTCGATATGTCTGCCTATATTTGAAATGAATAAGCTTATAAAATAAAAAAAGTGAGGAAAAAATGAATCCCGTAAAAATAAAAACAGTTGTGAAAACAATGAACGCCCGGGGTTTTACCCTGATCGAACTGATGGTGGTCATTGTAATACTCGGAATCCTTGCAACCTTTATCGTACCCAATATTATGGGAACGCCGGATGAAGCCAGACAGCAGAAGGCAAAAGTGGATATTTCCGCTGTTGAGACTGCTCTGAAAATGTACAAACTGCATAACAGCGTGTATCCGAGTAC
>DYRK01000515.1:1854-4325 GCA_020718785.1 Desulfatirhabdium butyrativorans
ATCAGCGGTGATTTTACGAAAATCGGAGCGCGGCTTTACATTGATCGAACTTGTGGCAGTTACCTTCCTGATGGGCATGATGCTTTATTTTGCCATTCCGCGGTTTCAATCTGTAATCGGAAAGGATGAGACCAAAAAGTTTTCCCGCTGGATTATGTTCAAGACTTTGGAACTCAGAGAAAAAGCTGTCCGGGAACAAAAAAATTATGTCCTGCATATCAGCATGGACAGCGACAAACTCTGGGTCAGCAGTGATTCCATGTCAGAAGAAGCCCTTATTGAAGCGGAAAATCAGGGCGCAGGCTATCCGATTCCCGAAGACGTGCGGATTCTCGATGTCGAATATCCGGTCAAAGGAAAAATCTCCATGAGCAGAGCCGATATCTTCTTCTACAAAGGCGGCTATTCCGACAAGGTTCTGATTCATATCGAAGATGATGAATCGAACCGGACTTCTATTCTTATCGAGCCTTTCCTGTCAAAGATAAAAGTGTATGAAGATTATGCGGAGTTCAATTAAGCAAAGGACAGAGGGCAGGTTACAGGTTACAGGCGTACCTGCATCCTTCAAACTGCAACCAGTCCCCAGCCCCCAGCCCCCAGCCCCCGGTTCAGGATTCACCCTGCTGGAAGTCATGGTGGCAGTTTCTATCATGGCGATTGTTCTGGTGGCGGTTTACCGGCTGCATTCCCAGACCATTTCCATGAATATTGCCGCGAAGTTTTATACCTCCGCGCCGCTCTTGGCTCAGGGCAAGCTCGCGGAATTCGAAATCATGCCTGCGGATAAACTGACTGGCGATTCCGGAGACTTCGGCGAGAATTTCCCCGGATATTACTGGAATGTGGCTGTAGAAGATGTGGAATCCGAACCGCTGGGCGAAGCAGCAAAAGGATTGAAACGTCTGGATGTGACGGTGACATTGAATAATGAATTCAGTTACAGTTTCAGGACATACCGATTTGCCGAAGAATAAAATCACGGAAATCAAAGGCAAAAAAAAACCGGGACAGCCCGGAAACCAGAACCCGGAACCCGGAACCCGGAACGGTTTTACGCTGATTGAAATTCTGCTCGCTATTTTTATTTTTGCCATAATTGCAACAACGATTTTCGGTTCTTTCGCGTCCGTATTTTCAACCACCGAGGCGATTACCGAAGGCATGGCTTCTTATCAGATGGCAAAAAACTGTTTAGACCGGATGGTTCTCGATCTGCGTGAAATCCGTATTTCCATGCCCCCCGAATATGCTCCGCCGGATGCAAATGATAAGACGGATCCATACCGCGTAATCGGTGATCTCAGTTCCGCGGGAAGTTCTTTTTCAAGACTGAGATTTGCTTCTCTTGCTCATCTGCCAATGGAAGGAAGCACGCGAGACGGAATTGCTGAAATTGTCTATTATGTTCAGAACACGGAAGAAGACAATTATGTGCTGAGACGTGCAGACAGCCTGCATCCCTACAAACGCTTTGAGGGAAAAATATTTGAAGAAAGCACGGGTGATCCTATTCTCTGCGAAGGCATCAAATCCCTGACTTTCAAATATTATGATGACGAAGAAACAGAATCCGATTCATGGGATTCCGAATCTCTGGAATCCAAATATTCAACTCCCCGTGCCATACGCATAAAACTCGAATTCGGAGACGAGTTTTCCTCTCTGTTTTTTGAAACAATGGTCAGTTTTCCGCTGTATCGGGAGAAGAAGGAATAAGAGGGGCGAAAGAAGACTTCAGTCTGCAACAGTCGGCTGCTCACCGCCGTTTTTTGGGCTTGACCAAGCCTGCCGGAGTGTATTAAGGCAGTTACCTGATATTGTATTATCATGGGAAAATTCCCTGATAATAGCGGTTTTGGGTTATTATCAGGGAAAGTTACCTGATATTGTATTATCATGGGAAACTTCCCTGATAATACCGATTTTGGGTTATTATCAGGGAAAGTTACCTGATAATCAATGGTTAGCTCAGGCTTAAAGAAAACGAAAAAAATATATGAAAGGAGGAAGGAAAAAACACGGAAGGAAGGAAAAAAACTGCGGAGAAAACTTGGGGAAAAGAAAGCCCGCCGTTCAGGCGGACCGGTTTATTCCCGGTTTTTTGGCGGATGTTCAGGTCCGCCTGCCGCCCGGTGCGGCGGTGTGGTGAAACAGAATTTATAAATAAGGAGGTTATGAAATCATGCTGAAAAAAATAAGTTTCTGTGTAAAGCCGGTTATGCTTGCGGTACTGATTCTGACAGCAGTGTCAGCCGTGAGCATGGCGGATGTGTCATATATTTTCCCGTGCAGATATCGTTACGAAGTGAATGATAACGGGGATGTCCGGACAGATTATGCAAGACTCGGGGCATTTAACAATACTCGGTGGCGCACATGGGCGGAATTCGATATTTCGGAACTGGAGGGATCTAAGGTCACCGGTGCGGGATTCCGGGTTTACAATGAATGGCAGGGATCACAGATCA
>DYRK01000516.1 GCA_020718785.1 Desulfatirhabdium butyrativorans
CGGGGCTTCCCCGGCAAGTGCGTTCCCAAGCTGGGGCTTGGGAACGAGAAAACGACTTTGCAAGTCGTTTTTATCAAGAGGACGGCTTGCAGAACTGTATCAGATTACAGAATACTGATCCCCAAGAGCATCCATCGGATTCAGCAGAATAATATCAGCAGAGGAGCCGATAATATCCCAATCGAGTTTTTCAGGGGAATAGTTTTCAGATATCCATGCCATTGAAATATGCAGATGCGGCAAAATTTTTGTTTTTTTTCTGATATCCGAGACGGTTCCGATGATATCCCCCGCATTCACGATACTGCCTTTGCGAAGAAAATCAAGGGGCATGGTGTGACCGTAAAGGCTGTGAAAATATCTCCCTGCATTATCTCGGATATCATGTTTTATATAAACAGATTTTCCCAGAAAATCGGCGATAATTCTGATAACTTCTCCATTGTATGCGACCGGAATCTTTATGCTTCCGTCAAATCGTATCTGCCGGCCGTCTTTTGTACGGTACAGACAGATATCCAAACCCTCATGGGGGACAGGACGGGTTCCTTTGTTTCCCCACCATTTATCCGGGGAACGGAACAACATGCCGGGAAAAAAAATCCATTCCTGAAAACCGGCTTCATCCAACCGATTGTATTTTTTCAGATATTCGCCGAAATGTCGGGTTTCCATGATGTTAATATCATTATGAGTTACGCAGTTGCATGATTTTTAACCGCCAATGGACGCTGATAAACGCTAATGAATCAGAAAAATAAATTCAAGTGCGTAAGTCCTAATCATTTAACAAATCTCATTTACTTCTTCCTGAATACAAAATCGCCGCCGTCATGTCCGGAATCTCTTATCAGACTGTATTCCGGGGTCTGGTCTGCGTTTCCGGCAACAAATTCTTTGATACGGCCCACAAAGATTTCTTCTGCGGTAAAAACGGGCTGGTCTGTTTCTTTCAAGGCTTTTATAAATGCCCTTGCAAACACGGAATTTGCTCCGCCGCCGCTGTCTGAAACCGGCTCGTTTCCGCCGCTGGCAATCAGCACCCGTGTATTTTTGTCAAGCAGTTTTTTGATATAGTTTGACCGGGTTTTGTTCGAATACAAATCCACCTGTGCAGCGCGTGTGAGCGTGCCGGAATAGCAACTGTCCGATACGATCAGGATGTGTTTTGCAGTAATCCGCTTGAGATTGGAAGTAATAGTATCAGACATGATCCAGTTGGTATCATCGTTCTTTTCCGCATCCGCAGGCAGCCAGTATGCTTTTTTGGTGGATTCGTCGAAATAGCCGTGTCCGGCGTAGTAAATCAGCAGTTTGTCATTCGGAGAGAGCCTTTCCCTCAACTCGTTTATTTTACGGACAATATTGTTTCTTGTGGCATCGCTGTCCCGCAGCGACAAAGTTTCAAAACCGTAATTCTCTTTCAGGACTTTTTCCACTTCTTCCGCGTCATTGACAGCAGTTCTAAGCCCTTCCAAGTATTTGTATTTGTTTATTCCTATAATAAAAGCGTAATATCTTCCCTCTATGTCAAAGCTCTCTTCCCGGACTTTCGGTTCTTCGGGAATCGCCGAGGCTCTGGTCATTGAAAAAGTTTCGGAAGCCTTGTTTTTATAAATGTCGAAAGCCTCTACAGTCACGGTATTTTCTCCGGGTTTCAGAAAAACTTCTGCCTGAAAATTTCCATTTTCATCCAATTGGGCTTCCATGGAGTTGACATAGACCAGGGCCACGCCGGATTCATCTGTGGCCTGACCTCTCACGGTTTCTTTTGCAGAAGAAATTCTTTGTATTCCTCTGTCAGTATGCAGAACTATTGTCGGCGGAGTCGTGTCTTTGTAGTTCCGGACAATGCCGATGGACTGTGTTTCGGTATTTCCGCTTTCATCACGAGCAACAATATTCACATCGTTCTTGCCCATTTTCAGATTGACGCCGATACTGAATTCTCCCTTTGAATTCAATGCGGCTGTCTGTTTTCCTACGGTCACTGTAATATTGCCCAGACCGCCGCTGACAGAGCCGCTTACTGTTGTTTTCTCATTCACCGTAGCCAAATCCGCAGGATTCAGGCTCAGGCGTATAGGAATTGTCTCGCCGATGACGGTTACGGTCTGTTCTTCTGTCAGGCCGCTCTGGTCTTCGGCTTTGAGCGTAAGCAAATGTTCACCCGGCTTCACGGAAATTTCAGTTTGAAATCTTCCGTCTTTCTGCACTTCGACTTTATTGCCGGAAACGAACAATGAAATTTTGCCTTTGCCTCCGGTTATTTTACCGGAAATCAGGGTTTTTTTATCTTTCGTAGATATCTTAGAAGCTGTTTTAAAAATATTGTTTATGCTATTCTTCTCAATAAAATACTTATCATTGATATCTGAATCATAGCCTCACTATTTTGGGTGAGAGTTTCATAGTCTTTCGAATTTCGACGAAAATTAAATATCCATGCGAAAGTTCTTTCTACTACCCGGCGTTTTTTAACAATATTAAAGCCTTTTCCTTCTTTTTCAGATACTTCAAGATCGATGCGCCATGTCTTTTTCAAATTTTTAACCCATTCATAAATAGCTGAACCCAAATATCCGCCGTCAACCCATATTTTGCGTAACCTATTAATTCCTTTTGAAAAATAATCGGTAAGCAGTTTCTTAAGTCCGCTTCTTTCACCTTCATTTGCGGGTGTAACTATAACTGCCGGTATTAATCCCAGGGTATCGACAAGTATGTGCCGTTTCCTCCCTTTCACTTTCTTGCCTCCGTCTATGCCGACATTTCCGCCTTGCAGAGCTGTTTTAACGCTTTGACTGTCAATGCTTCCGGCTGACGGATTTTCATTCCGGCCCCGGCGTTTTCGTTCCGTTTTCCGAAGAACATCCATGACTTTTTTCCACGTTTTATCTTTTGACCACCTTCTGAAATATCCGTAAACAGTGTTCCAATGACCAAAATCACCCGGAAGCATTCTCCATTGGCAACCTGTTTTATTTACATATAAAATTCCATTTATGACTGACCTCAGATCACTTGCAGGTCTGCCTTTTTTACCCGGACCGCTTTTGGCATGCGGAAGCAGTTCTCTGATCAGTTTATATTGGGAATCTGTCAAATCTGTCGGATAATTTTTAGGCGGCATCATTATAATTTCTCCTTCTTTTTTGGTCAGCAATTATTTGATAATGCCAAAATATAATCACTTAAAGACATTTTTAAAACAGCTTCTTATTTCCTTGAGAAACGATAAGGCTCAAGGGCGGCGGAGCAGGTTCAGGCTTCGGGGCTGTAGGGGGAGTTTCGATTTTCTGAGGTTTCGGGGAGGCAGTGACAACTGTTTCAGATGGCTGTGTTTCCGGTATGTCAAAATATATTTTTCCGATATTATAAAATATAGAAATATATCCCATCTTCGACTGGCCCGACTGACCGCCTTCGACTTTTTTATAACCGAATTCCAGAGTGTTTACGCCCTCCTCAAAATATTTTGTTTTGATCTCCAAACGGATATTTCCCTCTGACTTATATAAATTATAAGAACCCCACCATGAATTGTTTATCCGGATAAACGCCCCGTCATCTGTATCCAAGTCAGAAGCACTGATAATCAGCGATATTTCTTTATAGTTTTTTATAAGAGATTCGGGCAACTGCACTTCGACATCCGATGATCCGTAACTGTCTCCGATGCTGATCGTTTCTTCGAAGGGCTTTGTATAGTCTTTCCATGTGTAGGTTTTGGCAAAAGTCAAAGAAGAAAGAGTCAATACCATAAAGGCTGAAATCGCGGTTATTTTCTTCATAATGTCGAACCTCTTTGTCTTGTAGGGCGGGTGAAACCCACCTTTTTCTGATTATAATGGAAATTGGGGACTGTCCGGCAGCGGAGCGCAAAAATTGTATTTTTGCACTCCGGATTATCTTGCAGCATTGATTACAGAAGGCTACATTTATTATTTCACCGTGCGCCGCCACCCGAATCACCGCCACTCGAATCACGCATCGGCTCGGTCACTTTGATCGTCGCTGTTTTAGAATCCGAACCGCCTGCGCCGTTTACAATGAGCGTTACGGTATAGGTTGTGGCTCTCTGATAAGTATGAACCGGACTACGCTCTGTACTAAATTCGCCGTCTCCGAAATCCCACAGCCATGAAATCGCATTCGAAGAGTTATCGCTGAAACTTACGGTCAGCGGAGCTTCTCCGGTAGTAGTGTTGACATCAAATTCGGCTACAGCAGGGGAAGGATTGCTCGGATCAGAATCAGGGCTGCACATTAGACATTTTCGGAAATAAGGAATCAGTGCCATATGGGTTCCGGTCCTTTT
>DYRK01000045.1:0-7954 GCA_020718785.1 Desulfatirhabdium butyrativorans
GGAACCTCCCCGGCAAGTGCGTTCCCAAGCCGGGGCTTGGGAACGAGAAAAAATAGAAAATCTGTTCTCAGGACTGAAAACGGTTTGGTTCTATGAATAAAAACATGAATGAATTCATTGTAAGCACACCGAATATTCTGGGCGGAAGCCCCCGTATCAACGGCACACGCATATCCGTACTTGCAATTGCAGGATGGTACAGACAGGGATACACACCTGAAGAAATATCAGAACAGTATGAACATCTCACTTTGGCTCAGATATATTCTGCTTTGGCTTATTACCATGCGAACAGACAGGAAACGGATACGGATATTCTCAGGGAAGAATCGGAATACGAACGGCTGCTGAAAGAACATTATATGTTAAGCAAGTGTGCGTAATGAGAATCTTAACAGCGTTGAATTTCTCAGCGCATGGGAACAAATAAAATGAAGAAACCGAGTTTTTTTGAAAAAAACTCAGTTTCTGAACCGCTGTGGTCAGGCAAATGATAAAGTTGACCTATGTCAGTCAAGATACAAGAAAGGAGTTCTCAGTTATCTTTGTTTAAAAACAAAATGAAAGGAGAGTTGTCTGAAATTAGCAGTCAGACAGATAAATTTCATTTATTATATCATAGTGAAAAAGGAAAACTGTTTCAGGGAGACAGCATTGAATGGCTGAAGTCGCTGAAATCAGAAAGTATGGATTTGATCTTTGCCGATCCGCCTTACAATATCAAAAAGACAGAATGGGACAAATTTGAAAGTCAGGAAAAATATATTCAGTGGTCAATGCAGTGGATTAAGGAAGCGGCGAGAATTCTGACAGGGGAAGGCACGCTGTATGTTTTCGGCTTTACAGAAATTCTGGCTGATCTGAAACATCCGTCAATGAAATATTTCAGAGGATGCAAATGGCTGATATGGTATTACAAAAACAAGGCAAATCTGGGTAAAGACTGGGGACGCTCGCATGAGAGCATTCTTCATCTTAGGAAGGGGAAAAAGTTTACTTTCAACATTGATGATGTCAGAATTCCTTACGGAAGACACACATTGAAATATCCTTCGCATCCGCAGGCAGTTACAAGTCAGTACGGAAACAGCGGGAAAAGATCGGATGTGTGGATACCGCATCCCGACGGAGCCAAACCGAGAGATGTATTGGAAATCCCGACCACCTGCAACGGTATGGAAGAAAAAACACCTCATCCGACTCAGAAACCGGAGGAGTTGATCCGCCGTCTGATGCTGGCTTCAAGCAATGAAAACGACACCGTACTTGATCCTTTTTCCGGTTCGGGTACGACTGCGGTTGTCGCCGAACAACTCAAGAGAAAATGGCTCGGATGCGAAATTTCCGGCGAATATAATCAGTGGGCTGTCAAACGAATAAAAAATATTGTCCGTAAGACAAAAGAAGAATGGATAGCTTTTGACCGTACAAATGGGGAAAGAAGAAACCGGATACGGCTGACCGCCGTGCGGTGAACTTGATTGTTATATGTCTGCCAAGAAGAAAATCGCTTACGGAGACTTTCAGACGCCTGAAGATTTGGCAAATCAGGCAGTTTCGCTGATTAAAGAATCATTTCCATATCCGTCAGTTATTGTCGAACCTACCTGCGGAACAGGAAATTTTATAAAAGCTGCTTTATCCTTTTTTAACGGCAATATAAAATATTACGGCTTTGACATCAACAAAAGTTATATAGATCGTTTGAGACAGACAGAGACAAATAAGCAGCGTTTCATAGAAGTATCTGATTTTTTTGAAAAAGATTGGGAACAATTCTTTTCCGGTTCAGAGCATGAAAAAATTCTTGTTATCGGAAATCCACCGTGGGTTACCAACTCGGTATTAAGTGTTCTAAACAGTAACAATCTCCCTGATAAATCCAATTTTCAAAATCAAAAGGGATTTGCAGCCAAAACCGGAAAAGCCAATTTCGATATTGCCGAATGGATGTTGATAAAGCTTATAGAAAGTCTGAGAAATAAAAAGGCTTGTCTGGCAATGCTCTGTAAAACAGCTACGGCAAGGAAGGTGCTGAAATATCTATGGGAAAGAGACATAGAAATTCATGATTCGTCTTTACATCTGATTGATGCGGAGAAATATTTCAAAGCCTCGGTAAAAGCCTGTCTTTTTATTACTCATCTCGGAAAATCAGCAACTGTGAAACATGCCGCTGTCTATTCGGAATTGAATTTCAAGAATAAAATTTCGGTATGGGGTGTTTACGGCAATGAACTGATCGCCGATATGGATGACTATAAAAAGTATCACTATATCAAGGGGACAGCGCATTGCAAATGGAGATCCGGAATAAAGCATGACGCCTCCAAAGTCATGGAGCTTTCGTATCAGAAAGACAGTCTGGTGAACGGGTTCGGCAAGAAAGTAAGCATTGAGGAAGACTATATCTATCCTCTGCTGAAATCATCGGATCTGGGGAACGGGCGTCTGACTCCGAGAAAATATGTGATTGTCACTCAAAAAAAAGCAGGCGACGACACCTCATCTCTCAGAGACAATGCTCCGAAACTGTGGGCTTATCTGGAAGAATATGCAGATATTTTAGATCAGAGAAAAAGTATCGTCTATAAAAAAAGACCGAGATTTTCGATGTTCGGAATCGGGGATTACAGCTTTTCTCCATGGAAAGTGGCGATTTCCGGCTTGTATAAATCCATCAGATTTTCGCTGATCGGAAGTGAGTTGAATAAAGCAATCATGCTGGATGATACCTGTTATTTTATTTCGTGTCATTCCGAAAAGGAAGCTTATTTCTTAGAAAAACTTCTGAATTCTGAAATTTGTCAGCGATTTCTGAAATCGCTCATATTTTTTGATGCAAAACGACCTGTAACTATAGATATACTCAAAAGAGTTGACTTGAAAAAATTGGCTGAACATCTTCAGGAAAAAAGCGATGAATTTTCGGCTTGGAACAGAGGATAATGAAAACATATAAAGTTGTTTTGACAAAATCCTACAGTGTAACAATCAAAGCAGTCAATGAAAAAGATGCAAGAGAGTATTGTGAATTTTTTACAGGTGATATTCAGGATATTTCAACAATTGAAGACAGACGGAAATTCAATTTCGAAATAGAAGATATTGATTGCAAGATGAATGAAACCTTCGAAGTTCAGGAGGTTTATGATTGAAATCAAAACTGAAATTTTTTTAGGCGACAGTAAAGATATTTTGAAAGATATCGGAGAAAATTCTATTGATTTGATTGTTACTTCGCCGCCTTATGCTGACCGGCGTAAAAACACTTACGGCGGAATAAAACCGGAGAAATATGTAGAATGGTTTTTGCCGATTTCAAAGCAATTGTTAAGAGTGTTAAAACCGACAGGCACTTTTATTTTAAATATAAAAGAAAAAGCAGAAGACGGTGAAAGACATACTTATGTCATCGAACTGATACTGGAATTGCGAAAACAAGGCTGGCTATGGACAGAAGAATTTATCTGGCATAAGAAAAACTGTTATCCGGGAAAATGGCCGAATCGTTTTCGTGACGCGTGGGAGAGATGTCTGCAATTCAACAAAACAAAAAAGTTCGATATGTATCAGGAAGAAGTTATGGTTCCTATCGGAGACTGGGCAAACGGAAGATTGAAAAATCTGAGCGAAACCGATAAAATAAGAGATAATTCAAGAAATGGCAGCGGTTTCGGCAAAAATATATCCAATTGGTTAAACCGAAAAGAGGTTTATCCCACGAATGTTTTGAATTTTGCAACGGTCTGCAATAATAAAAATCATAGCGCCGCTTTTCCGGAAGAATTACCGGAATGGTTTATCAGATTATTCACAAAAGAATTCGATTGGGTTTTAGACCCCTTTGCCGGATCCGGTACGACTTTGACCGTTGCCAAAAAAATGAAACGGAATTCAATCGGTATTGAAATTTTACCTGAATATGTTGACATGGTAAGAGAAACTATTCAGGAAAACCAGTTTTTTTTATTTGAAACAAAAGAGAAATATGGACAAAGTAAATCTTTCTGAATTATCTCATTATGTCGAAGAACATATCTCCGTCTTTCATCAAAGAAGACTGGATTACATTAAAAGCGAAGTTGATCTTAAAAAAATATTGGAACACAAAAATCCCTATCTTTTTAAAGCAAAGAATATATTGACCGCATACGACCTTATCAAAGGTTTTTTAGATGCTTATCTTCAATCGCAGGAGGAGACTTTCTTCGGCGAATTTATGGAAGGGCTTGCGATATTCGTATGCAATAAAGTATATGGCGCAAAAAAGTCAGAATTGACCGGGATTGATTTGGAATTCGAAAAAGACAACAGGATTTATCTCGTTGAAATAAAAGCAGGCTGGAATTGGGGTAATTCCAGTCAAATCAAGCAGTTGAAACTCAATTTCAGCAATGCGGTAAAACATTTCAAATCCATAACAGACAAAGAAATCATTGCAGTAAACGGCTGCTGCTTTGGGAAAAAGAAAAATGCAAGACCTTATAAAGACGGATATTTCAAAATATGCGGACAAGAATTCTGGCAGCTTATTACAGGTGAGGAAGATTTTTATATTAAAATAATAGAACCTGTCGGACATAAAGCAAAACAGAAAAATGAGGAATTTACTGAGGCTTATTCTGTTTTGCTGAACAAATTCACTTTGGAGTTTTCCAGTCAATTTTGTGTCGATGGCAAAATTGATTGGAACAGACTTTTGGAATTCAATTCCGGCAAGAAGAAGCAAAAAATGCCTGAAAAATGTGAGAGAAAAAAATGTTACAGATCGAAGAACTCAAAGTAGAAGTAGGCGACAAAGAAATACTGAAAAATGTGAATATGGAACTTCTTGAAAATTATGAATTATGAAACATCGGCAGCCAAGACGAGGCATAATACTTTGAAAAAAAAAGAAAGGATTCTATATGTCCGATACAGCGGAGATTCAGACGAAAATTGAAAAACTTCCCGAACACGCAAAACGTGAACTTATGGAATTTATTGAAATTTTAGTAAAAACCTATTCAATATCAGATGAAAAGCAATCTGACCGAGTCAAAAACCCTTTGTCAGAAATCGCCGGCTTTGCAGAAATCGGGAAAATGGATTCAAAAGATATAGATAAGGAAATTTATAACTTATGATATTTGTTGATACATGGGGATTTAAGGCTTTTATTGACCGCAGAGAGGCGAAACACTTCCAAGTAAAACAGTTTCTTGAAAATGCCTGGAATCAGAATGATGCGGTCTGCACATCGGATTATGTTATAGATGAAACAATAACACTCATCTCCTATAAATTGGATTTTGAGAAACTGGAGAAATTTTTGAATTCATTAGACGCGCTATACTGTCAACTGGCATAATCTGCGCTTTCGAAATCGGCCGTAAAACGGTTTTGCAAACCGTTTCTCCGCAAAAACGATTTGCAAAATCGTTTTACAAAAGCGCAAATTATAACGGTGGCAGGAATATATTGACAGGATATCTGAACTTATTATGGATATCACCGCAACAGTTTGAAGGTGCTAAAAAACTGAAATTAAAATACAAGGATAAATTAGATATTTCATTTACAGATTTTACCTCTGCAACCCTTATGAAAAAATACAGAATCACTGATATTGTTACCGAGGATAAACATTTCAGGGAAATGGGAATGGGATTTAACCCTTTATTTGCGGATTTTTGAATGAACACTATCAAATGGATTTCATAAACAAAATTGCGGTAAAACTGTTCATATTTCAGATGCGGTTTTCCGGAAACTGACCTGCAAACGCAGTCCGAAAATCGTACATGACTTCGAGCAGCGGCTTTCTGTAAATTTTTTATATACCTTAGTTATTTCTGTGAAAGTAATGTGAGAAAAAAAATGCTGGAAATCGAAGAACTCAAAGTAGAAGTAGGCGACAAAGAAATACTGAAAAATGTGAATATGGAAATCCCGGACGGAGAAACCCATATTCTTTTCGGACCCAACGGCTCCGGAAAGACCAGTCTGATGATGACTCTGATGGGATTTTCCGGCTACAAAGTGACCCACGGAAAAATTGTCTTCAAAGGCGAAGACATCACTTATATGCCCATTCACGAGCGCGCTCGCCTCGGTATGGGCGTCTTGTTTCAGAGACCGCCCACGATCAACGGGCTGAAAACACGGAGCATGGTGGAAATCTGCGGCAGAGGAAAGGCGATGGATGTTGAGACATTGGCAAAGCAGCTCAATTTTTCCGATTTCCTTGACCGGGACGTGAACCATAATTTTTCAGGCGGCGAAATCAAACGCTGCGAACTGCTCCAGCTAACAGCCCAGCAGCCGGACATGGTGCTTTTGGACGAACCCGAATCAGGCGTTGATCTTGAAAGTATTGCCCTTGTCGGAGATACGATCAATGCCCTTCTGCATCGGGGAGTCAAGCATTCGAAAGGAAAGCCCCATAAAGAGGCAAACGGGACCAAATCCGCGCTGGTGATTACGCATACCGGACATATCCTTGACTACATCACTGCGGACAGAGGGCAGGTTCTCTACAGCGGCGCGCTCTGCTGTTCGAGAAATGCAAGGGAGATTCTGAAATGGATAAGAGAATACGGCTATGAGGAGTGTGTGAGATGTTCAATGTAGAAAATATGCCGGATAATACCTGTGATATCAATCTGAGAGACTATGATTCCGAGGCCAAAGACCATGACTATGTTGACGAACTTTCTCGGATCGAAACAAAAGATGCGGACAAATTCCTGAATGTGGGAGTGGATACGCATGAAAACGGCCGTGCCGGAACTTTCATCCAGAAAGACAAATCTGTCATACACTGCAAATCCTGTCAGGACGGTGTTGATCTCATGGGCATCTCCCAAGCCCTTGAGCAATACGACCGTATCGGGGATTATCTGTGGAAAAATGTCTCTCCTGATACAGACGAATTTACTAACCGGGCAAAGGAAAAACCTTCCGGAGGGTATTTTATCCGGGCGCACGCGGGAGTCAAAGTTGCACATCCGCTGCAATCCTGCCTGTATATTGCCAAAGAGGGATTTTCGCAGAATGTTCATAATCTGGTGATAGCCGAACAGGATTCGGAACTTCATATCATCACCGGATGCGCGACCGCGCCCCATCTCATGTCAGGGATGCACGTGGGAATTTCCGAGTTTTACATCAAAAAAGGGGCAAAAGTAACCTTTACTATGATTCATGACTGGGGAGAAAAGATTGCAGTCCGCCCCCGTACTGTGATCCGTGTCGAAGAAGGCGGCGTCCTGGTCTCCAATTATATCTCCTTAAAACCCGTAGGTTCCCTTCAGATGTTTCCTGCTACCTATTTGGACGGAAAAGGCGCGGTGGCCCGTTTCAACAGCGTTCTTGTTGCGAGCAAAGGCTGTTTTCTCGATGTGGGATCGCGGGTAGTCCTGAACGCACCCGGCACACGGGCTGAGATTATCTCACGAGGCATCACAACGGGCGGAACCATCATTGCCCGCGGGGACCTGATCGGCAAAGTGTCCGGCGTGAAGGCGCATCTGGAATGCAAAGGGCTGATTTTAAACGACGGACTGATGCAGGCAATTCCTCAGCTCTCCGGCTATGTTCCGGGAGTCGAGATGTCTCATGAAGCCGCGGTAGGCAAAATTGATCAGCGCGAAATCGAATATCTCATGGCAAGAGGCGTGGATGAGGAAGAAGCAATATCCACCATTGTGCGGGGTTTTCTGAATGTTGACATCGAAGGTCTGCCGCCGAAACTCAAAGCAAAATTAGACAAAATTGTCTCTGAAACCCAGAAAGACATGATGTAATCAGCGGACGTTCCCAAGCTGGGGCTTGGGAACGAGGAAAAATGACCGTCAATCCGCCGGGAGCAGCAGGGGACGTTCCCAAGCCGGGGCTTGGGAACGAGGAAAGTTATCTCTGTGAGACAGAAATCCTTTCTTACACCCAAACCGAGTGATAACCGAATTTT
>DYRK01000045.1:8054-18203 GCA_020718785.1 Desulfatirhabdium butyrativorans
TCTCTGTGAGACAGAAATCCTTTCTTACACCCAAACCGAGTGATAACCGAATTTTATGGAAGCACAAAAAAACAACTGCGATATTTCTTTTGCCGAAAACGTGCGGATATTTTCTTATGACTATCTGAAATGCTGTGTGTATATTTCCGCTTACGGTCAGGCAGGCATTTTCACAAAGATGCTCTATTCGAAACTGATCGGAACTTCTCAGGTACTGGAAGATTTCCTTGATTTTCACGGCGCAAAAAATAACAAGGACTGGTATTTCTACAGAGAACTGACTGCCGCTGTCCGGCATCTGAGTCTGGGAGGATATTGTCAGAAGCACATTTCCAACCGTCTTGCATTTTATGATCTTCCCGATGCCGTTGCATTTGAGAAAGAGGGAAATGCCACCCATGAATTTCTTACTGACACACTCATAAAGATGGCGCCTGTCATCCTCGATGAGGCAAAACGTCTTGATATTCCCATGCCTGCCGAGATTTTCGAACCTTCGGATTTTCCGAGAGTCATAACCAGCGAGATGCTGGAATACGATATCAACGATGAAAGCAAGCTTCAGCAGCAGAAAAATATCGTCAAAATCGCCAGTGAATTTTTAAGTATTGCCAGAGAGTTTGATCCCTTCAGTTTTTATGAACCCTATTCTCAGAAACAGATGCTGACTGTTGTGCCTGACAAAGTCAATGAAGTCGAAATCCGCCGTTTTGAAATGCTGGTTCATAACCTTCAGTCTGCGTTTGACACCTACGTGATACACGGAGGATTAAGGTTCGGCAACCGGAAGCTTAAAAAACTCAGAGGCTTTTTTTCGGTAGTCTTTCATCTGCTTCAGATGATGGGAAGGCTTCTCCATTTTTATGAGCGGCATCTGTATGAAGCCGGATACAAAGATATTTACAAAAGGGTTCAGGAACGTATGGCATCGCTTGTCAATCCCGATATTCTGCTGGAACGCACAGTCAATTACGGTCTGTATTATGTATGCTATTTTCTTTCCGCGGGAAAAGATCTGGCGCATGAGATATTGAATGAAAACATCGAACGGTCTTCCGTTACCGTGCCGATTCCGAAAAGCCTCGGGTTCCATTGCAGACCCAGTCTGCTGGTGGCAAAGATTGTCCAGCACTACGGCGGACAGGTGGAACTCTGCGCGGGTTCCGGGAGATTTGATGCGAGCAGTGTCTTGGATATTCAGTGGGCAGGAGCCAAGATTCAGAAGGAACAGATCAGCGAAGTAGTCTTTGAAGGGGATACTCGCGCTCTCAAAGACATCAGAACACTTGCCGGCGTCAATTACGGCGAAGACACTATGGGCAAAGGCGTACCGCTTCCCAGGGAACTGCGGTATTTAAGAGACTGATCAGAATTATACTGCCCACTGGCATAATCTGCACTTCTGTAAAACGCCAAAAATTTAAAACAGACGCAAGCCGTTTTTTGCGGAGAAACGGTCTGCGTCTGTTTTAAGCTTTGGCGTTTTACAGAAAATCCGGAAAGCGCAGATTATGACGGTGGAAAGAATAACAGAATCAGGTTTTTTAAGGATGTCTGAAATAAGAGTTTCAGCAGTCATTGTAGCCGGCGGCAAAGGGCTGCGGATGAATGAGGCTACGCGCAAACAGTATCTTATGCTTGCGGGCATTCCGATTCTGAGTCATACCATAGCTGTGTTTGATGCCTGCGATGCAGTCGGTGAGATATTTCCGGTGATTCCCGAACAGGATTTCGATTTCTGCCGCAGTCATATTCTCTCTCTGCTCAGTCTCCGAAAACAGATAACTCTTGTGCCGGGCGGCGACAAACGTCAGGATTCTGTTTACAACGGACTCACAGCCCTTGATCCGAAAACAGATATTGTCCTGATCCATGACGGGGTGCGCCCCTTTGTCCGGCATGAGCAGATAGCCGCGTGTATCCGGGGCGCAGAGCTTTCCGGAGCCTGTATTCTCGGAATACCTGCTTTTGATACCCTGAAACAGGTTGACGATGCCGGCGATATTCAAAACACCATCGCGAGAGATACGGTATGGCTTGCACAGACGCCTCAGGCATTCCGATACAGTCTGATTCTTGCAGCGCATGAGTCTGCACGGCTTGCCGGTTATTTGGGAACCGATGATGCCTCTCTTCTGGAACGGCTGGGGAAAAAAGTAAAAATAATCATGGGCAGCCGCTATAATATCAAAATCACAACGCCCGAAGACCTCAGACTTGCCGACGCGGTTATTTCTTTTTTGCCGTCAGAGCAATCGAAGAATCCGGCACTGTGAAGATATTATCGGGTCAATGCACTGTAAATCCGCAAAAGCTTATCCGGAAGCTCACGGACATCGGATATTACCGTGTGGTGCATACTCCCGTAAAGATCATCCAATCTTGGATCACCGGCAAGATTGACCGTGACAGCTTTGGCAGCGATATGTTTCGATCTGGCTTCAAATATTGCTCTGCGGGTATCCTCGATGGCATATTCCTGTTTATACCCGGTGTCGTTGGGGAATCCGTCACCCAGAATAATCATCAGGCGCACTTTTGCAGAGACTTTTTCCAACTGAGCCGTTGCATGACGGATGGCTGCGCCCATGCGTGTACTTCGCTGGGGAGACATTGCATTGATGCGCTGTTTTACGGTATCATCCAATGTCTCATCAAAGTCTTTGATTCTGAAATAGTCAACTCCGCTTTCAGAGCGGCTTATCTCATCCGGCAGATAGATAAACTTTCCGTCCGAACATACAGACGGATTTCCATTGCTTTCTTCTGAAAACAGCTTAGGCAGATCAGACAGAGGACGGACAGAAAGCGCAATGCCCGTTCTTGCCCGGAGATACCGGTTCAGCGGGTTCCGAACCTGAGACAGCGAAACCGTAACCAGCAAATCCGAGCAGGCATCAATCCCTGATTTGGATTCCAAAGACAAAAATCGGATGCCCGGTTCCTGATTATTCCGAAATTTTTCCAAGCCGACAGATACAAACCGCTCCAATGCCTTCTTTGAAAGCAAACAGAGTCCTTTATCCATGCCGTCTAAAAAAGGTTCTGCCAGCCGGAAATCTGTTTCTATGACCCGCCTGAGCTGCTCCGTCTGCCAGCACCGTTTTGAAGGAGAAAATTCAAGAACGGCTTTGGGCAGAATGCGGGTAAAGCGCAGACTCCGGTTGTAAGACATTTCCTGAGAAAATGTGTCGCACAGGAGTCTGAGATATTCACGACTCGATTGAATATCCCCGGAATTCAGCATATCGGATAAGGCATCCAGCGGGCTTGTCAGGGTGTAAGTTCCTTTGCTCTGCATCACTTCCAGCATATACATGAACTGCTCCGCAAATCCGTCGTTTCCGTATCTGAATACCGGCACAAGATATGTCGCCATGATCCGCCCAAGCGCAGGACCGTTCTGTCCGGCTTCTTTTACTATACGGCAATAGGTTCCGAGCTTTGCCGAATCAATCTTATCCACCAGATCAGCATAGCCTGAGGCAAAGGCAGAAGCAAAAGAATTTTCCTGACGAAGTATCCATTCTGTCAGATCAGGATCAATAGCATATAATCGTTCAAACAGCTCGTCCATTTTAATCCCGTCAGACTTCCGAAGTCTTTGGCGAATAACGCTGCGCGAGCGGATACCGTCTGCCGTAGCCGAATGCCTTTGAAGTCACTTTCAGCCCCGGAGCAGCCTGATGCCGCTTGTATTCGTTCCGGCTGATTCTGGATATCACGTCAGCCACAAGTTTTTTGTCAAAACCCTCGGCAGCCAGTTGATCCGGGCTTTTGAGTTCTTCGACATATCCTTTCAGAATAGCATCCAGCACACTGTATGCCGGCAAGTCATCCTGATCGGTCTGATCCGGACTGAGTTCAGCGGACGGGGCTTTTTCAATGATTCGTGACGGAATAAAATCTTTTTCCCTGTTGATGAAGCGGGAAATCTCATAAACCATTGTCTTGGGAACATCCGAGATAACTGCCAGACCGCCGTTCATATCTCCGTACATTGTACAGTATCCCACTGCAAGCTCCGACTTGTTCCCGGTGGAAAGCAGCAGAGAACCGTCGCGGTTGGAAATGCCCATCAGCAGGGTTCCCCGTATTCTTGCCTGAATATTCTGTTCCGTAATTCCCGGATCATCATTGAAATCAGGCGAAAGCACTTTCAGAAATGTCCTGAAAATATCGTCAATGGGAATCACCGTGTATTCCAGGCCCAGATTGTCCGCAAATTGTCTCGTATCTTCATAATTCTCACGGGAAGTATAAGGAGAAGGCATAAATACAGTCAGCACGTTTTCACGCCCCAATGCCTCAGCCGCGATATATGCAGTCAGCGCGGAGTCAATGCCCCCGCTCAGTCCGATCACAGCTTTTGAAAAACCGCATTTTTTCATGTAGTCATGCGTTCCCATGATGAGCGCGTTCAGAACAGATTCCGTATCCGAAGCCGTGATTCCGTGAATATCTCCTTCGAATGTCTCCGAGTCAAATATCACAAGGTCTTCCCTGAAATCACAGGCTTGGCTGCGCCTGTTCCCTGATGAGTCGAATGCGGCACTGATGCCGTCGAAAAGCAGGCTGTCATTTCCGCCGACCTGATTGACTGCAACTACAGGAATTCCGTATTTCCGGGCAACGGATCCGAGCAGATTCCATTTGAATTCTCTTTTCCCCGCGTGATAAGGGGATGCCGAGACATTCAGAATCATATCCGCCCCGTCTTTTACCATCAGGGCAACCGGGTCTGCGTGATAAAACCGTCTCTTGAATATGTCTTTGTCGTTCCACATATCTTCGCAGACAGTCAGACCGATCCTGCGCCCCTTGTAGCTGCAGGATTCGAATTCTGTGCCGGGTTCGAAATATCTCGCTTCGTCAAAGACATCATAAGTGGGAAGGAGTCTTTTCCGGACCTGATACAATATTTTCCCGTCTTCGAAAAGAACCGCCGAGTTATACAGCGGATTGCCTTCATTTCCGGGGTTTTTCTCCACGAATCCGCAGATTACGCCTATGCCCCTGACAGATGATATGAGTCTGTTCAGACAGGCAATATTCGCGTCTGCAAAATCTTTTTTCTCCAAAAGATCACGCGGCGGATATCCGGAAATTACCAGTTCCGAAAACACCGCAAGATCGCAGGAAAGGCTTGCCGCCTTGTCTGCAAAGGATTTTATTTTATTGAAATTGTAATCAAAGTCCCCGATAATCGGGTTAATCTGTGCAAGAGCTATTTTCATGACAGAATCCTTTCTGTTGAATTGTCAGCAGATCGAAAATTTTTCCGAAATACTCGCCTGGGATTGACAAATCCCAGGCATTTCCGGCGCCGAAGGATAAAAATGACCGTCAATCCGCCGGGAGCGGCAGGGAGGCATTTTCGATCTGCTGATTGTTCATTAAATTCCGTTTACAATACCGCGTTCAGGCGTGAAAGCTGCAAAAATTCCGTTGCACTTCATTTCCGCACTCCGGAGCTTTTTTCCCCGGGAACGCCGAACCCCAGTTCGGCGTTGAAGCCCGGAGGAGTGCAAAAATAAAATTTTTGCAAAAATTCCGCTGTACTCTCATTTCCGAACTCCTCCGCTCACAATCATCATAAGTTTTTCTGCTGTTTTTTTCATCTGATCAGCCTGAGCATTCAACTCTTCGGATGCCGCGGCTGATTCTTCCGCATTCCGCTGTGTTACCTGATCCATCGCAGCCACAGACTTGCTGACCTGCTCCGCTCCTTTTGCCTGTTCCTGAGACGCCGCGGCAATTTCTTTTACTGCTTCCCCCACTTTTTTCCGGGTCAGGATCAGATTTGCAAAGGTTTCGCTCGTTCTGTTTACAATCTTCACGCCTGTCTCTATCCGGCTGACAGTCTGTTCAATAAGAGATGAAGTATTTTTTGCAGCCCCCGCGGAGCGGAGCGCAAGATTTCTGACTTCATCAGCGACCACCGCAAAACCTGCGCCTGCCTGACCTGCTCTTGCCGCTTCAATGGCTGCGTTGAGAGCAAGAAGATTGGTCCGGAAGGCAATCTCATCAATCGTTTTTATAATTCTGAATGTCTCCTGACTGGCTTTGAACATATCATCCATGGACACTGTAAGGTCTGTCATCGAACCGCTGGCTTCATCAACCGACTGCGCGCTTTCCCGCATGAATCTGCTTGCCTCATCGGTGTTATCTGCATTCTGCATAATCATGGAGGCGATTTCTTCCAGAAAAGAAGAGGTCTCTTTAACAGAAGCCGCCTGTTCCGACGCACCTTCCGACACATTCCGGCTTATAGATGAAAGCATATCGGATGCCGAACTCATCTGTCCGGCAATCTCATTTAATGTGTCGCTGATATTTCGGACAGGTCTGACAAAGCCGCTGACAATGAACCGCAGAAAAATCAGCGCGGCAAGGACACAGATCATGGATATGGCAATCATTGTCTGCAAACCGCGGATCGCTTCCTGCTTCATTTTATCTGCGGCTTCGGTTATGATTTCGAGAGGGATAAGGATTCTGACAGCCCAGGGAAATTCTGTTTTTCCGATGTGCAGCGGAGAATGGATTTCAAGCCGGTTTTTTTTTATTTCAGAGTATTCTTCTCCCTTACGCACAATATCCATAAGGGTTTCAAACTCCTCTTTATCATAGTCTTTCAAAGACTTGCCTCCGAGTTCGGGTCTGCCGGTAACTGCTGCCAGCGTCCCGTTGTGACTGATAATCTGAAGCTGTGCAGCACCTTCATAAACGGATCGGACCTCATCGGCTGCTTTTTGCAGAAAATCAAGCCGCATATCAATTCCCACGATGCCGAAAAACTCCTCCCCGACAATGATCGGAACGATCAGCGGGGTAATCAGAGCGGGTTTTCCCTGAACCGGATAGATATATGGATCAAAAATACATTCCTGTTTTATCTTTTCCTGTTTGTCATAATCAAGCAGAGGTTCGAGCGTGATGTCACCTTCCTCTCCCCGGCTCCAGTAGGGAACAAACCGCCCGGTTTCATCATGTCCTTCATCGTTTTTATATCCCCGGTCCATGCCGTCAAACGCGTCCGGTTCCCAGCAGGTATAAACAGCCGCGAAATCCGGATGCTGGATTAAAATGCTTTTCAGAATGCCGTTGACTTCCTGACGGCTGAGTTCAAGAGCGACCTTTTCATCTTTGAGTCCTGAAAGTATCTGGGCAAGTGTACGCGCGGTTTCAAACACGGTATCCCATTTCGTCTTGATATGATAAGCCTGCTGTTTTGCAATAGCCCAGGCATAGTTCTGTGCGTCGCTGATCGCGCTCCGATATCTTTTTTCTGCCCTGTTTTTCATGGTTATCGCAGAAAAGGCGATGATGATTGCCGCGGTAATCAGCAGACATATTCCTGCCCAGAAAGTGATTTTTATCTGCAGGCTTCTCAGTTTCATGAGATTTTTCTCCATTCGAGATTTGTATGTAAGGGGATGTTTAAAAAATAGCCGCCGCCGTTTTTTTTGTCCCGCAGGGACTTCCGAAAATAGCCCGGCAATTCATTGCCGGGGAAAGGTTTCCGAGGTATTGGTCCCTTTCATGTCATTCTCCTTTTTGTGTTAAAATTCATCTGAATCTCATTCATTCATATAATTCATTGAAAAATAAAAATCAATTTTTCCTGTTCCGGAACAATCGGGATTTTTGTATTTTACTTAATAAAATCAGAATAATATTATATAATATCTTTTGATAAAGACAGGGTCCGCGTCTGAACGCATACCGGTCAGAGAAATCCGCAGGGTCAGTTAAAGGAAAATTTTCTTGAATCATATTATATTAAATACTATCATAGCCGAAGCGGGTGTTAAAAAAACTGTTTTAAGTTCCGAAGGTAATTCCACCGTCATAATTTGCGCTTTCTGTAAAACGCCCAAGCTGAAACAGACGCAAACCGTTTTGCTGATAAAACGATTTGCGTCTGTTTTAAGACCGGGCGTTTTACGGCAGTGTCTTTGCGCTTTCTGTAAAACGCCCAAGCTGAAACAGACGCAAACCGTTTTGCTGATAAAACGATTTGCGTCTGTTTTAAGACCGGGCGTTTTACGGCAGATTTAAAAAACGCAATATTATGCCAGTGGACAGTATAGTCTGAAAAATATCTTAACTTTCCGGGTAATATATAGTTGCCGGTTTTTCCCAGCACCCAGTACCCAGCACCCAGCACCCAGCACCCGGAAACCGACGTTTGTGCAATGGAAAAGAACAGGGACATGGAAACCGAAACAGCACCTTTTTCTGAGGACAGCGGCATTGTCAGCGTTGTTGAGTTCTGTCTGAACCTCTACAAACTGCAGCTTGAGGCTCCCCAGACTGCTCCGTCGCAAATCGTGCCGGTGGAATCTCAGAGCGAAGGTCCTGATTTGGTTTATGAACTGCATGTCGGGCGTGATGAACAGTGGACATCGAGGCGGATGGCAATTGCGCCCATAGGAGAAGGCAGCGGCAGCAAAAGCAGATGTTTCAAAGTGATTTATGACAATCTGATGGTTGTGAAAATCCCGCCTTCTCCGATAACAGATTTTAATGAATATATCCGAAGCATCAGCGCAGAGGGCAGAATTGCGGTCAAACTCGCGCCGAAAATAGAATTCGTCGCGCCCGGAGTAACGGCTATTCTGAGAAAAATCCATGCTTTTCCGGATAGCGGTGAATTGTCGCTTTCAGAGCTTGAAAGACGCTATGTCCTGTGGCTTGAGGAAAATCCCGATTTTCAGGAATATCTGAAGATCGGCAATGCCTTTGTTTTTTTCATGGATCTGTCGAAAAATTCCTTTCTGTCATATATTGTTGAAAAAATGCACGATAACAGACTGTTCAAATCCAGAATCCGTGAGGAAATAATCGAATCGCGCAACCTGTTATGGGATATTCTGGGCTTTGAGGGCAAATACGGCAGTGAAAGTCTTTCCATTTATTTTGACATGAACCGCGTCTATGCCGATTACGAATCAAAAGTGAGATCATTGCTGAGACAGCACGGAAGCGCGGCAGCTTTTTCTCCCTATGAAAAACAGAAATGGTTTCTGCTTTATCTCGCGGATAAAGAAATCAGAGAAAGCAGATCCGCTTCTCCTGAAGTTATAGCAGATATGAATCTGCTGCTCAGAAAGCTCATAAAAGAGAATAAAAAATGTGTGACCGCGTACAAACAGGCTGTGCGGGACTATATCGCCAAAACAACCTTTGTTCAGAACAGACCTAAAATATCAGGAATCATTACAAATATGCTTTCTTTGCTTGCTTCGCTCAAAGAAAGCGGTGTTGCGATCAGGGATTTGAAGCCTGATAACCTGTTTGTTGTCGGAGATTCTGAACGGTCCGCGGAAGAATATTCCCTGGGACTGATAGATTTTGAAACCGCTGTGGTATTTAAACCGGCAGACGCTGGGCAGATCATTCTTCAGCCGCTGCTGGCTGGAACGCCGTCTTATGCCACGCCCTCGCATCTGTTCAAAAATGAAATATTGTCAGAGGTTTTCGGTGATCTGCCGCTTATTCTGCACTTTCAGGATTGGCAGGCGGTTGTCGGCATGATTTATAATGCTGCCACAGGCTGGTGTCTTTTTGAAAAAACAAGAAAACTTCTGCCCAAAATCAGTCAGGCAGCGAGGCAGGCTGCTGAAAAAAAACAGCCCTTGTCTCATGTTTTCAAAAAAAGCAGCCGGATATTCTGGAGCAATGCGGTAAGTGAATTCAAAGAAAAGATAAACGAAAACGAAAAAACACTCACGGATGCGGATCTGTTTATCCCTAAAAATGTTGCATATATGTTTCGTCAGAATATTCTCAAAGAAAAAAACAATATCGCCAAAGCAGTCCGAAAATATGTTCTGTCTCAGGTCATATTTTGCAGCAAAGAAAACCGTAAGAGCCTGATACGATGTTCGCCTGAAGAAATAAAGCGTTACAAAGCAAAATTGGAAAAAGAGGACAGCGTCTCTTCCAAGACGCCTCCGGAATTGAAAGTTAAGATCATAACCCTGTTAAAAGATTTGGAGGTTTTAAAAATACGGCTGGAAAGACAGAATCGCCGGCTGAGTTTATTGGAACAGCCGAATCCGAAAATATCGGTTTATGAATTATTGGAACTGATGTTTCATATCATCTTGAAAGTCATGTATAAAGAAGAATGGGGAA
>DYRK01000517.1 GCA_020718785.1 Desulfatirhabdium butyrativorans
GGCTACAACAATATTGTCCGTTGAAACGATTTGCAAAATCGTTTTACTGCAAACAATAAGGAGATTCGTATATGCAGCAGGGAAGATTCGAAGGCGTCATTCCTTTTATACTTTTGTTCTTGCTTTTGTTCTATATTCACAGCAAACTCTATGATATGTTTTCCAATCTGTACGGAAAAGCAAAGACTTCTTATCGGAAAAAATTTCCGCTGAAACCGAAACAGAAAGAACTTCCGCCTGTACCCGAAGTCACGGAAAAATGAGACGCAAGAAGCTGTTTTTGCAGATTTATCCTTCCTATCTGCTCATTACCCTCATCTCACTTTTTGCGGCAAGCTGGTACGCGGCAGATACCACCCAGAAATTTTTTTTTGACCAGACAGCCGCTAATCTGGAAGCAAAAGCCCGTCTTTTGAAAAATCAGATTGCTTTCCAAGTGTCGCAGGAAAGCAATATGGATTCTTTCTGCAAAAAAGCCGGAGAGCAATTATCCGCCCGGATTACGTTAATTTCGATTTCGGGAAAAGTGATCGGCGATTCTCAGGAAAATTCCGAGCGGATGAACAGCCATTCGAATCGGCCCGAAGTGATAAATGCGTTGAAAGGGGAGACAGCCTGCTCTGTGCGTTACAGCAGTACGCTCCGTAAACATAGCATGTATGTGGAGATTCCGGTGGAAAACGATACTGCTGTCATTGCCGTGATACGCGTTTCCGTGACGGTGAATTCCATAGCAGATCAGTCCTCGTCTGTACGGAGCAGAATCATATTCGGAAGCGTTGTGATCGCACTGATTGCCGCGGGAATCAGCTTTATGGTTTCCCATCGCATTCTCCGGCCTGTCAGAATAATGAAACAGGGCGCAAAAGAGTTTGCCGAAGGAAACCTGAAATACCGGATTCATGTTCCGGATTCGGAAGATATGGGAAAGCTTGCAGATGCCATGAATCTTATGGCAGAGCAGTTGGATGAACGGCTCAGGGATATTGTGCGTCAGAGGAATGAGTACAAGGCGGTTTTTTCGAGCATGTCCGAAGGCATTATCGCAGTTGACAGGGATGAGTATGTCATAAGAATGAACGAGGCTGCTGCCCGGATGTTTCATGCCGGATTTTCGGAACCGGAGTGCCGCAGTCTTCAGGAAGTCATCCGGAATCCCGATCTGCAAAGGTTCGTAAAAAAAGCCCTTGCCGGAGAAAATCCGGTAGAAAGCGATATTGTGTTTTACTATAACGGCGAACATATTCTGAATACTCATACTTCTCCTCTGCTGGATAACGACGGAGAGCAGATCGGCGCATTGGTGGTTCTCAATGATGTGACACGCCTCAGACACCTTGAAACCATGCGCCGCGATTTCGTATCCGATGTTTCCCATGAAATCAGAACTCCGCTCACGGCAATCAAAGGATTTGTGGAAACTCTCCGCGGGGGAGCAATCCGCCGTCCCGATGAAGCGGAACGCTTTCTGGAGATTATCGAAAGGCATGTCAACCGTCTTGCCGCCATTATTGACGATCTTATGAATCTTTCAAAAATCGAGCAGGAAAAAGAGGGACAGGGAATTCAGCGTGAAATCTGTGCGGTCAGGGATATTCTTGTAACCGCGGTTCAGGTCTGTCAGGCTAAAGCGCGGGAGAAAAACATAATTTTTGAACTGAACTGCGACAGTGAAATCACGGTTCCTGCGAGTCCTCCGCTTCTTGAGCAGGCAGCGGTAAATCTTCTCGATAATGCCGTTAAATACAGTGACCGCGACAGCACGGTCAGAATCACGGTCAGCCTCATGGACAGGGAAGTTGTAATCGCTTTTCAGGATCACGGCAT
Organism: Desulfatirhabdium butyrativorans; assembly: GCA_020718785.1. GTDB lineage: Bacteria > Desulfobacterota > Desulfobacteria > Desulfobacterales > DYRK01 > DYRK01. The sequence goes on from DYRK01000517.1 coordinate 1,828, forward strand.
CGGCATTGCACGCGAGCATCTTCCGAGAGTTTTTGAAAGATTTTACCGGGTGGACAAAGCCCGAAGCCGCAAGCAGGGGGGAACCGGGCTGGGGCTTGCCATTGTCAAGCATATTGTTCAGGCTCACGGCGGCTATGTGAATGTGGAAAGCACTCCGGGAAAAGGGAGCCTCTTTTCTATCTGTCTGCCGCGTGTCTGAACAGGAATTTAAAGTATTAAAAGATTGGCAGGATTTCTGTCAGGCTTTCCGGCATGTTATCCCTCATTATTTTCAGACGCACTCTTTTTCAGATTTCTCCATTGTTCAAGCCGCTGTCCGATCATCTTTTCATAGCCTCGGTCTGTGGGAAAGTAATACTTCCGATCATTCAATTCTTCCGGCAGTTCTTCCGGGAAATAGTCCTGCGGGATATACGCGTCTTCATAATCATGGGCATATTTGTAATCTTTGCCGTACCCGAGCGATTTCATCAATTTCGTCGGCGCATTGCGAATATGCAGCGGAACCGGAAGCGCGCCCGTGCGTCGTATCACTTCTCTGACTTTTCCGTAAGCCGTATAAATGCTGTTGCTTTTGGGAGCAGTCGCGAGATAAACCGCAGCCTGAGCCAGCGCCAGTTCGCCTTCCGGTGAACCGAGAAATCGGAATGACTCTGTTGCGTTCAATGCCACACGGAGCGCGTCAGGATCGGCGTTTCCTACGTCTTCGGACGCGAAGCGGACCATTCTCCGGGCGATATACAGCGGGTCTTCTCCTGCGGCAAGCATCCGGGCAAGCCAGTAAAGCGCAGCATCCGGGTCGCTCCCCCGCAGACTTTTATGAAAAGCGGAAATGATATTGTAATGTTCATCGCCGCTTTTGTCATATCGCATGGCTTTGTTTTGCAAAGCTTTTTCCAATATATCCAGCGTGATATGCTTATTGTTTTCGGATAAAACCATTGAAGCGGCGATTTCGAGGCTGTTCAAGGCAAAGCGGGCATCTCCGTCCGAAATTCGTATCAAATGGGAAAGTGCGTCTTCATCCGCTGCAAGATTCGTATTTCCCAGACCCCGTTCCTTATTTTTCAATGCCTGATCTATAATTGCAGCAATATCTCGGGATGAAAGCGATTTGAGTGTGACTACCCGGCATCTGGACAGCAGAGGCGGTATCACTTCAAAGGAAGGATTTTCGGTCGTCGCGCCGATCAGCGTGAGCAATCCGCTTTCCACATGATGAAGAAATGCGTCCTGCTGACTTTTGTTGAAGCGGTGAATTTCATCCACAAACAGAATCGTTTTTCTCTGATAGAGCTTCTGCTGATTCCCGGCTTCTTCAATCACCGAGCGGATTTCTTTGACCCCGGAAAGCACGGCTGAAAACTGCACGAAATGCGAGCGCGTCTCTTTGGCGAAAATTCTGGCAAGCGTTGTTTTTCCGCATCCCGGAGGTCCCCAGAGAATCATAGAGAAAATACGGTCGCTTTCAATCGCATGGCGGATGAGCGTCCCTTGTCCGGTGATATGGGACTGACCGATAAATTCCGAGAGATTTCCGGGACGCATCCGTTCGGCAAGGGGTTTCGAGGCTTCGGTTGTTTTTTGAGACTGATATTCGAAAATATCCATGACTACACTGCCTTCGGCATAAACTGAACTTTTGAAATCCGATTTTTCATTGCGGACAAAGAGTTCAAAAATTCAGTTTCGGCTCAAAAAATAAAGCAAAATGATGTTCCTTCAGATATTCTTTCAGTTGTTTATCTCCTGTCCAAAACACAGCATTCAATTGCAAAGATAAAGCAATAAATGGAATATCATCTTCGTCAATGTTCTGACATAATCGGAATGCCTGAGACTTGTATTCCGAAGAAACAAAATTCTCACTGACAAATTGGATATTGCTGAGTATTCGGTGGAATAATTCGTAAATCTCGGCTTCCGACAAAGCAGAATATCTCATGATTTTTTCTTTTTTTTCAAACAATTCTCCTATAATATAGTTCGGAGCGTAAAAACTGTGCGCCGGATCAAAAAAAGTATCACGCATTCCCGCACTTTTCCCTAACAATAAAGAGAAAATCATGCTGGTATCAATCACAATCCGCATTGATTATGCCTTTTAAATATTGTTCCCGATTCCTCTGCCACCAGCTTTGTTTGATTTCTGTCCCGATTCCGGTGATTTCATCGCTGAAATCCGCTTTCTGAATCAGTTCTTCAATTCGCAGCCGTTCAAATAAGCGATTTAACCATTCAATATTTATAAAGGAAAGCTCAACGGTTATTACTACCTGATTTTCCAAAGATTGGATACTGAAATTCCTCATATTTTTTCCTTTTTCTGCCATCGCTGTCTGAACTGTTATTTCTCTGATTTAATCAGATGAATCAGAATATACTCAGCACCGGAATAAATTGCGCTTTTGAAATCTTCCGTAAAACGGTTTTGCAAACCGTTTCTCCGCAAAAACGATTTGCAAAATCGTTT
>DYRK01000046.1 GCA_020718785.1 Desulfatirhabdium butyrativorans
TTCTCTGCAAGTGCGTTCCCAAGCCGGGGCTTGGGAACGAGAGTAAAATTCGAATATCGAGGGATAATCAAGTTTTTGCATAGAAAATATAGAAAAGAAGGAAACTGCCTCCTGCAACAATGCAGGGGTGAATAATTTTTTCAGCATAGCGGAGAATGCGTTCTTTTCTTTCTGATCCCTGCCTGTAAAAGATATAAATTTCTGTTGACATAAAAGCAGAGAATACCGCCAGCCCGTAAACGCCGAAGCAGGCATATTCAAGCGCGAACATATATTCCACCGGCAGGACTGACAGCAGTTTCAGATGAAAAGCCGTATTGCTTATCAGGATAATGAAAAAAATCCCGGTGCGGATCCCGAGCCGGGAAGATGGGATGAAAGAGATGAGATAGAGAATCAGAAGCATTGCAATAACTGGAAGAAACTGTACTGATGCGAAACGCAGCCCTTTTCTTTCGATCTGAAGTTCGGCGTTGAATCGGGAATAACTGATAGTCCGGGGCGAGTTGAAATAACTCGGGTCCCCCAGCGTGGAAACCGTGATGGCCACATCCTGATAGAAAGACATATCTTTGATATTCCATTCCTCGGCAGAAATGATCCTCGGTTCCCCGCTGTTTTTCTTCACAAACCGCGGCAGACCTATGCCATCCGAAACATAAATCAGACTGTTTCTTGTACTTTTTGTATTACGGAAACTGACGGACAGGGTATGACGCTCAAAGGGAAAGGCATGAAAATCAAAATCTGTTTTGAAATCCGCTTTGAGATGATAGACCTTTGTGGTCATGCCGTTATCCTTTTCTTCTCCCAGGGGCCGAAGCAACTTTACGGGATTCACCGAATTTGTGAATTCGATACGCGTATCATCAAATTCTCCCGCATATCGGAACCAGAGATAAAAATCCAGGGTATAGGTTGATCTTTCTATATTTAAATTGCTGATTTCGGCGATTTCGATACCGGTATAGACGATGTCGGTTTTATTCATTATTTTTCCGCCGCCCATCACAATATCTCCATCCAAAGCTCTCTTGAAAATATTGCTTACGGCATTCATGGAATCGGTAAGCTGCTGGTATTGCGAAAGTGCCGGAAAAAGTATCTGATTTTCATAAATTCCGATGGAATAGGGTCTGTTCAGATTCCGGCTCGGATTAAAATAAAGATAGCCGGTGATTCCCTCGATTCCGTTTTTTTCATTATAGAAACCTGTCAGCGCATCTCTGATTTTTCTCCGGTCTTTGCGTATATGTCCCTCTCCCTGAATATCGCTTCTTCTTATGGCTTCTACAGCAAGATGAACAGCGTCATAAGTACACGCTGCTACCCATGAAGGCTCATGTCCGTATCTTTTTATAAATTCCTTTCTGAAAGAGTATGTTTTTTCGTTTCCGACATCAAGGAGGAAAGGAGAGGCTGCGTAAATGCCGTTCGAATAATATCCGGGCGAGGATTTCTCTTCGGGATATTTGTTCATTTCCTGCATAAAAGCAGGAGTCGAAGAACCCATGATAGAATATTTTTTGCCTGAAGATTTCAATATCTTGGCAATTTTCGCTGCTTCGGCTCCGGACAGTGCGAGAAAAATTGCTCCCGGATCATCCATAGCGATGATTTCAGCGGCAATGTCTTCGGGCTGTGTCTTCTTCCCCGGATAAAATTTCCACTTCCCTTTGATTTCAATTCCCAGTTTTATCGCCGTGCTTTCAAAGCCCTGCACAAGGGAAATACCGAAGTCGTCTTCTATGAAAACAATACTTGCCGATGTTTTTTTCAGGCATTTGCTGACATAAGTCGCGACCAATTCCCCCTGCATACTGTTATTGGGTATGGCTCTGAAATAGAATTTGTTTTTCAACGTCAGACTGTCTGCACCCGCGGTAGATGTTATGGCAGCAATTTCGTTTCTCTCATAAATTTTTCCTGCTGCCATAGAGGTAGGAGCAGTAAGATGCCCGATTACAAGCAATGCTTTTTTTTCGGCAGCAATCCTGGCAGCCAATTCCACAGCGGTCTTTTCGTCATTTTTGTCATCTAAAACAAGGAGTTCTATTTTTTTGCCTTTGATTCCGCGGCCCTTTTTATTAATCTGATCCAGATACATACTGACAGCGTTGAACATGGCCTGCCCTCCGATTTTGGCAGGACCGCTCATAGGTCCGGCGATGGCGATATAAATTGTCTCTTTATTAAACAGAGAATATCGCTGAGATATGAATACCGTCCCGGCGGCGATGAGCAACAGGATGCACAGGCTTATGATCAGTTTTTTTTTCATAACTCATAGTAGCAGGGTGGGTGAAACCCACCCTGTCTAGTAAATATAAAGCAGTAAAAAACCCGCAGCCGAAACTGCAAAAGGATAAAGTATCTTACCTGCACGGGTGAGTAATCTGATTCTGTTTTCCAATCCCCCGTGTTTATGGAATTTAAAGGTAAGCAACGCGATCAGAGCGGAAATCGCTGCCAGCGCATATACAGTGAAAAAAGCATAAACGACGGCTATCACATAATCTGCCGATATATCCGAGCGAAGTTTCAGATGATAGCCGCCTGTTGCAAGCATGACAGCCAAAGCGGTCAAAAGCCGGACACCGAGCTTTTCAGCCGGTATGAAATAAACGAGATACAGCAAAATGATGACTGCAATGATCGGGAAAAAAACTTTGAAAACAAAAGCCATCCCTTGTCTCTCAATAGTGACAACCGCGTTGAAGCGGGAAAAGCGGGCGGTCTCTTTTGAGACAGACTTATCCATAATATCCTGATAAAATGAAATATTTCTGATCATCCATCCGGTTACTGCATTGAATTCCGAAGTTTCGGTATTTTTGCCTGAAAGCTGCGATAATCCCAGAGTGTCCGGAACAAAGATCAGCCGGTCTCTTTGCTGTTCCCCATGATGAAACTCTATACGCAGATTCTGATGCTCAAAAGGATAGGAATGAAAATCGAACTCACTCCTGAATGCGGCTTTGACACGGTATGTCATCAGTCTGCTGTCATCAAAGGTCATCTCCAGCATCGGGCTTTCCAGAGCAGTCGGACTCACCGCATTGTCAAACTGTATCTGAGAAGGACTGAAGTCTTTCTGAAAACGGAACCAGATATAAAAGTCTATGGTATAAGTTCCGGCAGATATATCGAAATTGCTTATCTCATTTATGTGTATCCCCGTATAGACCATATCGGTTCTGATCATCGCTGTTTCGTCAATCCTGATGGCAAACGTGTTCTCCTGTCCGATACGCTTATCCTGCTCGGGCAGAAACTGATACTGGGAAAACGCGGCAAGGAAACGCTGCTTTTTATAGAGACCGACCGCGCAGAAGCTGTTCCGGTTATCTCCGTTTTTGTCAAAATAAATATTTCCGGTGATGCCCCTGACCGAGACCTCGGGACCGGAAAGACCGGACAAAGATTCTCTGACCGCCCGGCGGTCTTCGCGGATATTTTTTCCCTGCACTTCGGCTCTTGCCAGGGCTTCGGCAACAACCTGCATCGCGTCATAATAACACACCGATATCCATGAAGGTTCTCCGTCGTATTGTTTTATGAATTCCTTCCTGAAAAGATATCCCTTTTCATCGGTAAGTTCCGGAAGGAAAAAGGACACGGCATAAATTCCGTCTGAGTAATATCCGGGCATGGCAATCTCTCTCGGATATTTCATGAAGTCTTCAATGAATGATCTTCCTGAAAACGAATCCGGTCCCATAACCGTATATGCGGTGCCGGGGTATTTCAGCGAAGTGATGATTTTCACCCCTTCGGGACCATGTGTTGCAAAAAAAATAACCCCGGGTTCCGGCGTGCTTCTCAGTTCCGAGATAATTTTATTTATCTGTTCATCCGCGGTTTTGCTTTCTGTGTCAATCTCCCACTTCCTTTTTATCTTGATTCCCGATTTGCGGGCTGCTTTTTCAAAATTTTCGGACAGAGAAGAACCGTAGGTGTCTTTATCGGATATGATGCTTGCCGATGTCCTGTTCAGGATTTTAAGAATATAATTTGCCGTAAACTCTGCCACAAAACGGTTTGAGGGGACAATTCTGAAATACCAGTCATTGGAAAGGGTGACATTGTCCCCGCTTGCGGACGCGGTCAGGGCAGGCATTCCGTTTTTTTTATACACCTCTCCCGCGGCAGCGGATGTGGAACTGTAATAATGTCCGATAACCATCAGGGCATCGCCGGATATCGTCAGTTCGGTGGCGATTTTCATTGCTGTCCGTTTGTCGTTTCTGTCATCGTAAATCAGCAGTTCGATCTGTTTTCCGTCAACGCCCCCTGTGCGGTTTATTTTGTCAGCGCAGAGACGGGTGCCTTGAACCATTGCATTCCCGGCTGCTCTTGACGGACCGCTCAACGGCGCGACTACAGCTATCCGGATGGTTTCCTCTTTTTTGAAAGGAGATTTTTCCGACATCAGGAAAAAAGCAGTCAGTCCGGCCAGCAGCACCGCCGGGAATATAAGCAGAATTTTTTTTCTCATTCTATGACTTACGCACTCGAATTTATTTTCATGATTAAGTACCCGTTCATATTTTTTCCGACATAATGTAGGGTAAGCCCCTGTGCTTACCCCTGTGTTCAGGGCAACCGCAGGGGGTTGCCCCTACAAAAAATTGTGAACGCTTACTTAATTGGCGTTTATCAGCGTTCATTAGCGGTTACAAATCATACAACTGCCTAACTCCTATCTTTCTTCGAAATACCAGTCACGGATATGCTGGCCTCCCATCGCCATGTGATACCATCCTTTTACTCTCGGCCTGACCAGACAATGGGCGATTTCAAAATACAGCGGAACCACGACGGCTTCTTCTTCGGTCAGAATCTGTTCGGCTCTTCGGTAATATTGCTTTCTGGTCCCGGGATCCGAATTTTCACGCGCCTTGTCCATCAGTTCTGCAAATTCCCGGTTTTCCCATTTCACATGATTGGAAGAACGGAAGGGATGAAAAAGATCGTTGAGCCAGCCGTTGGCGTCCGGATAATCGCCGCACCATCCGTATCGGAACATGTTCGGGCCCCCGGGCTTGTCTATGGACGAAAAAAAATCATCCCATTCCTTTGCTTCCAGTCTGACATCTATGTTGAGATAATATTTCAGACAGGTTTTGACCGCCTCCGCGATTTTTCCATGGGTTTCAGAGGCATTGTACATGAGGGTGATCCCCGGAAAGCCCTTGCCCTCAGGGTAGCCGGCTTCAGCCAGCCATCTTTTTGCCTGATTGGGATCAAAACGGATGCCGATGCCTTCTTTCGGATCCAGGGCGCCGAAAGTCGGGGGTCTCGTAAAAGTAGAAGCCGGAATCTCATTCCCTTCGGTGATCAGATCAATCAGCAGTTGGCGGTCAACAGCAGCGGAAACAGCTTTCCGTACCAGCGGATTGTCTGTGGGCGGGTGTTTGGTATTGAACGCGTAGGCATAAGTGCAGAACTGCGGCTCGCTCGAATATTGCCTGCCCAGTAAAGGGTCTTCTTTGATGCGCGGAATTTCCATCAGAGGAAGTCTCAGATAACTGCTCCCCATAATATCCAGTTCGTTGTTTTCGTACATTGCCAGTCCTACCGAGCTTTCCGGTATGATATAATAGCGCACTTCGGGAATAGAGACTTTTTCAGCTTCATAGTATGCCGGATTTTTTCTTAATACCATCACTATGTCTTTTTCCCAAGCGGCTAATTTATAAGAACCGTTGCTTCGGATATTCCGGGGTTCGGTCCATTGCTCTCCGTAAGTTTCAATTGTTTTTGCCGGCAGAGGCCGGTAAGGCCACAAGCCGGCCATAGCCGGAAAATAAGCCGCAGGGTGTTCCAGCGTGAATTCCACCGTAAAATCATCGGTCGCACGGGCACCGATCTGTGAGACATCTCTGATTTCCCCGCGGTTGATCGCCTCGGCATTTTTCAACGTAAACAGCATAGAGACATAGAAGCATTTTGTTTCCGGACGGATATTGCGCCGTACAGCCCAGACCACATCATGTGCGGTTACAGGGGATCCGTCTGTCCAGACCGCATCCTGCCGCAGCCTGAATATGTATGTTTTTCCGTCTGCGCTGACGGTCCAGTTTTGTGCCAGTTCGGGAACAGCCTCGTAAGTTCTGGGATCCAGATCGGTCAGACCCAGAAAGAGCTGCTCGGTGACCTCAATAGAAATCGCTTCTTCGGTGCGTCCGGGATCAATTGTCGGAATGACGCCTTCAACCGGAAGCCGTAAGGTAATATCTTCGACTGTATAGAAAGGACTGATTTTTTCTTCCTCATGACGCTCGTCTTTGAGATATTCGAACTTTCCGTTGCGGAACTCTTTGAAAAACAGCTTCTTTCCGGTAACATCCCCCTCAAAGGTGAAAGAACAGGTTCCGGTGACGCCCTGCCAGTTTTCCAGTATCCTCAGCGTTGACCCCATGATGATCGGCACCGACGAGCCGCTTTCCCGGACTGCATAAGCCAGCAGTTGGACCGCGTCATATCCCTGAGCCGCCCAGGAATCCGGAACCACGCCGAATTTTGACTGAAAGCGTCTTACAAAATCCCGGATTTCCTTTACCGGCAGTTTGGGATTGAACACCGCGGGAACGATAACGCCGTCAGCGGCCTGACCTGCTACGGAAAAAAGTTCCTGCGAATCCAGAGCATATCCGCCCATGATCGGAACTTTGATTCCCAACGCCCTGGCCTGCTTGATGAGTTCCGCGGCTCCGGGCAGGAGTCCGATGACCAGAAGCGCGTCGAACTGACAGGTTTTGGTCAGTTCCGAAAGCATGACTCTGAAATCCGTCTGCCATCCGAAATAAGACCGCGCCGCGACGATATTGATTTTCAGATCGGTTGCTTTTTCGTGGAAAATTTCCGCCAGCCGTTCCCCCGCGGTTTCTTTCTGAAAAAGGATTGCCATCTTTTTGAATCCCCTGTCGCCGGCAAGCTCGGCAATATAATCCCCGGTGATTTCGTCCGAGGGCATATTTCTGAATGTATATGCCCCTCCGTAAGCGGTAAAGCCCGGATCCGTTGCCCCGGGGGATATAAAAAGAATGCCTTCTTTTTCATAAGTGACGGACAGGGGAATCGCTATATTGGAATCCGTATGTCCCACCACAGCGACAACATCCTCATTGTCTGCAATATGGTCTGCGACCTTCTGCGCGGCTCTCAGATTTCTGCGGTCATCATAGAAAAGGGTTTTTATTTTTCTGCCGAGAAGTCCCCCCTCCTGATTGATTTCCTCTGTCGCCAGAGTGACGCCTTCCAGAAAAAGAGAACGGTCGGCCGAGGTGTCAACGACAGCGATGACAACATCGCCCTCGGCTTTTGCCGCTTTTTCGGCTCTCTGTTCGGCCGGGGTGTCGGCAGCTATGACATGGGTGCATGAAATAACCGCATATATCATTGCCGGCAGAATAAAGAAAATTTTCGATTTTACGTTTTTATTGAAAAAGGTTTGCACTGTCATTTTTTTTCTGTGTCAGAGTTATCCGGGCTGCCTGCCGCGCCGGAAGAACTGCCTTTTTCTGTTTTATCAGGCAGAGTTGTATTTTCAGCGGGTTCGGACTTTTCCGGAGATCCGGATGCAGGCGCTTCGGTTTTTTCGGCAGTGCCGCTGCCCGGGGATTTCTTTTCGGAAGTATCGGTATCCGGGGATTTCATCTCAGAGGTATCGCTGTCCGGAGATTTCTTTTCGGAAGTATCCATCTCAGAGGTATCGCTGTCCGAAGGTTCCGTTTCTTCGGAAGCATTGCTGTCAGGGGATTTTATCTCAGAAATATCGTTCTTATCCCCGGGATCCATCGGAACAGTCCCGACAATGGGCAATCCGTTTTTTCCTCCGCCGATCACCACAACCTTTGCGTTTTTTGATCTGGAAAGCTCCAGCGTGGCTTCAATCCCTTTCCAGAGCAGTATCTGTTCTGACAGAGAGGATTTCACGGTTTTGTTGTAATCTCTGAGTCCCTGAGCTTCGATACGCTTTCTTTCAGCTTCGCGTTTTTCTTTCTCAATTTTGAATATATACGCTTCGGCAAGATGCTGCTGTTCTACTTTATATTGGATCGCCTTTTCAATGCTGGGGGGCAATGTGATAGTTTTGATTATCACATCGTCAACTTTGACAAAGCGCTGGGAGACCTGTTCAATTGCTGTGTTGATGGCTTCCTGAATGAGCGATGTTTTTGTGGAATAGACTTCTTCCGCGTCAATTTTGCCGATAATAATACGAAGGACAGACTCGATCTCCGGAATGACCACCTTGTTGAGATAATCCGGTCCCACTTTCTGGTGAAGTATTCCCAGCAGATTGTATTCCGGATAATAGCGGATAGAGATAAGCAGATGGATTTTCAGACCTTTTTTGCTCAGGACATCGAATTCATGGAAATATTCCTGAATCCGGGTATTGTAGATATACATCTTATCCCAGGGAAATATGAAATGGATACCTTCGGGATACACCCTGTCCACAACAGTTCCGCCGAAAAACCGCAGGTACAGTACGCCGCCCTGTCCTGAATTTATCGTATAGACAATGTTGTTGAACAGATAAACGATAATAAACAAAATGATCAGAAGAGAGACAATAAAGAGTGAGAAATTCTTCTTAAAAGTATCTCTGATTTTTTCATATATCTTTCGCATGGACAAACTTTCCGAATTCCATTTTTCTCAGACTCTGTCTGCAAAATGACTGATTCTGACGGATTTTGCGGTGGACCCCGCCTGTCATTCCGGGGAAAAACGAAATACGATATTTTAAAAAATGTCAGGAGTTACGCAGTTGAATGATTTTAACCGCCAATTCACGCTGATAAACGCCAGTTAATCAGAAAAATGAATTCAAGTGCGTAAGTTCTAAAATGTGATATACACAAAAAAAAATGTTAATGCAAGGTTTTTTTTATCTGATCGGCAACATGCCGTAATTAATTGTTATCACACCGGATACCTGTTCCTTATGCCTGAACAGTCAGGATAAATATTTGCCGGGGCAGGTGTCATAAGTACGGACACTTCCGCTCATCTGATTCTCAGATCATGCTTTTTCCATAAACCGTGATAATCTGCCAGAGGAAAAATTCCCCTGATTTCAAAAAAAAAATACCCTTCAGCCCGATTCCGTTTTATTTCCGCGGGAATCGGAAAATGCTTTATATTTTTCCGATGCCAGACCGGAGTCCGGAAAATCAAGGCTGATTTCGGATGCCGGACAGTTTTTTATTCTTGACCTTATACGCTTTTTTTATTATAAAATTATCATAAACATAAATTTCATAAAAAAAGAAAAAAAATATGACGGGAAAGACTGCTATTCCCATATCCTTCCTGACGCGCTGCTTTGCCGGGCAAAGCAGATGGCTTTTGAACCGCAGATGTGAAATTTCGCGGAAAGGCTGGCAGAAGAGTTTCTGTGCTTCCGGGAATTGATCCGGATGGGACCGGAGAGATCATATACCCGTCGGTGGGTCAGACATTTCTGTCTGACCTTTATCACGGACAGAACAGGCAAAAATGCCTGTTCCGCCGCAAAAAATTATAAGTCTTTAAGGTCGCTCGCTTAACCGGCAGATCGGAGAAAACAGAATGAACACCGCACTGAAAATATCAGTACCGGCTGACCGTCCGGGCTGGATTCCGCCCGATATTTTTTATGACTGGGATACAAATCCTTATGCTTACCAGACAGAGGAGGAACTCATGCCCGCGGGCGGACTGCACGGACAGATACTGGCATATATCACAGAAATTTTAAGGGACTTTCTCGAATCGCGGGGACTCATGTTTCTGGCAGACACTTTCATGCTGTACCGCGACAGCAGGGGAATAAAACAGCGCGTGTCTCCGGACCTGCTGATCATTCCCTTCCGTTCCGAGCCGCCTTCGGCATATAATCTGGATATGGAACCGCCGCCGCCGGCGGTCATGGAGATCACTTCTCCGGACAGTCATCTCAGGGACATGGAAGATAAGGTCTCTTTTTATATGAATCTGGGGATTCCCGCGTACTTGGTCATTGACGCGGTCACCCCGCAGGGACGGCGGCGGCAACAGATCGGACTGCATCTGTGGCGGAAAATCAGAGGTAAGATCAGACGGACAGGTCCCGACAGAGATGGCTGTTTGTCTGTTCCGGAAATGGGACTGAAAGTTACGGCACAGGGCCGGCGTCTCATTTTTGCCGATATCGTGACCGGCGAAATATTGCAGGATACCGGACAACTCAGGCAACGGGCAGAATTGGCTGAAAAAGAATTGGAAAGGCTGGCAGAAAAACTCCGTGCGCTTGGAATTGATCCGGACGATATCGGAGATAAGGTATAGCTTTCCAGAAATTGAATTTCACTGCGACCTGCTTTCTTGTGAAATTCAATTTCTGAAAATCTCAGTAGATCGAAAATGCCCCGGGCCGCTCCCGGCGGATTGACAATCCGCCGGAAATGCCTGGGATTTGTCAATCCCAAGCGGGCATTTCCGAGTATTTCGGGAAAACTCTTCGATCTGCTGAATCTATATAACCGGCGGATTATTCTGATGAAGAAGAGGTGAAGATGAATCAGAAACACAAAGAAGATATGCTCAGGGATGCAAAAGCCGCGATTCTTCGCAGCCTTGAAGAAGATATCGCGGACGGTGATATTACCACACTCTGTACCGTGCCGGAAGATGCAATGCTCGAAGGACGGTTTATTGCCAAAGAAGCCGCTGTTATCGCGGGATTGGAAATAGCAAGCCTCACTTTTTCCCTGCTGGACGAACATCTCTGTTTTGTCTCACAAATTGCCGACGGGGGACGTGCAGAAAAAGGACAAATCATAGCAACAGTCCGGGGATCGGGACGGGCTATCCTCAGCGGGGAGCGCGTGGCACTGAATTTTCTTCAGAGAATGTCCGGTATTGCCACATTGACCCGTCAGTTTGCGGACGCTGTGAAAGGTACATCAGCGAAGATATTGGACACACGGAAAACCGCGCCGGGTCTGCGTCTTTTCGACAAATGGGCGGTAAGGCTGGGCGGAGGGCAGAATCACCGCTTCGGCTTATATGATATGGTTCTGATCAAAGACAATCATATCTCGGCTGTGGGGAGTATTTCGGAAGCGGTCGCCCGCGTGCGTGCAGGAGATACCCGGAAACGGGCTATTGAAGTTGAAGTCAAAAATATGGCAGAATTACAGGAAGTCCTGCTTCTGGGCTTAGACCGCATTATGTTGGACAATATGACTGCAGAGCAGATGCGTGAGGCAGTCCTGATCACGGCGGGCAGGGTTCCGCTGGAGGCTTCCGGGAATGTGAGTCTGGAAAATGCAGCGGAAATTGCCGCTGCAGGCGTGGATTTTATTTCTGTGGGAACGCTGACGCATTCGGCAAAGGCAACAGATATCAGCCTGTTGTTATAATTGCAAAATCGTTTTACACGGCAATAAATTGCCGTTCTATAGTTTACACGGCAATAAATTGCCGTGCTATTATCATAAGCCCTTACAGGGCATTCATCAGTCCCGCAGGGACTGACTGAAAATAGACCGCCAATTTATTGGCGGGAAAAAATGCCGGGAAAAATAAAGCATAGGATAAAGGTTCGAACATGGCAACACATCAGAGCAAAACCCAAAGCCCGAAAAATAAAGTGACTGCCGAGACTTATCGGCATCCTGAATCAACCAATGTTCTCAGACCCGAAATCGGAACTCAGAACCGGTTCCGAAAAAAATTAGCTCCGCAGACCTACAGATATGACAGTTCCCTGTCGCCATCTTTGGATTGGGACGGACAGAATCCTGCACGGGAGCAGGGAGAAGCCCTGATACAAAAGATTCTGGAAGCCGAGACCATTGAAGATGCCAAAGCTTCGGCAGGCAAACTCAAAGCCATGAGCAAAGCTTTTCTCAACTGGTCAGGCAAAGCCGAGCGATTATCTTTTAATGTTCCGAGTCTGCCTCTCTTTATTCATGAACGGCTCTCCACCAAAGCCATTATCGAGACGCTTCAGAGTCATCGGAAAAAACCGGGGCAAAGTCAGTTCGATATGTTCGAACATTTCGGAGACCCGCAGCATTCTATTGCAGATCAGATTCTTCGGGCTTATGAATTTCAGGACAAATGGCTCAACCGCATGATTCTGGGTGATTCTCTCGCAGTGATGAATTCTCTGCTCCGATATGAAGGGCTTGGCGGTCAGGTGCAGATGATTTACATGGATCCGCCCTACGGCGTGAAATTCGGCTCCAATTTTCAGCCTTTTATCCGAAAACGCGATGTCAAACACAATGGGAGTTGCTTATACTCATAAAGGTGAGTATGATAGAGCTATTGATGATTACAATAAGGCAATAGAGATAAACCCCAAGAATAGTATGGCATATAATAACCGGGGATTTGTTTATGACATTCATAAAGGCGAATATGACAAAGCTATTAATGATTATAACAAGGCAATAGAGATAAATCCTAAAGATGATATGGCATACACCGATCGGGGAAATGCTTATTATAATCATAAAGGCTAATATGACAAAGCTGTTGATGATTACAGCAAGACAATTTCATTGTCGCCCAGCGCCAAATCATAGTTCAATTGGTATATCTTATTCAAGCCTTCAAGATCGCCCGCTTCTTTGCATCTCTGCATTTGAAGCCATACGATTTTATTCCGATTGCGGTAATAATGATCTGACAAAAGGGCTTTTTTATCTTCGGAATCCGAGCCGTAGTAAACCTTCATCAGCTCGAATTTTGCCATGTCGTCAATCCATGTGATCATTGCATCGGTATTGCACCAGGGCGGTATGGTTTTCAGAGAATCCGCGCTGAAACACAGACCCGCGCCTGAAATCGGGTCTTTGAGATTTGATCCCCATTTTCCCATCTGAAACAGATCAATAAAAAAACTTGGTGTGGATAGTGTTCAGTCTGCACGGCGTGTTGCATGGGGCATTCTCATCTGCTTTATCTGTGCAGAAAAGCTTTCCCGTCATCAGATCATTCCCGTATTGGCATAAACAGGAAGGAGCGCCGAAAAAGCTCACTCTTATGGAATAAGAGTTCACAAAATGATTGAAAAGCCTGTCATAATCCGGTCCTTTGACCGGATTGATACCTTGGCCGTGAGGCTCAACATCACTGTCAAGGCGTATGAACATTTCCTGACGCTCATATTTACGCCTTGCCAATTGAATAAAGGCGGAAGTGATTTTAGGCGTGTCATATCCCCATCTGCCGTTTTCGCCGAGCAGAAAATCCTGATGCTTCAGGTTGAAATTCGGCTTGGCTTCAATCCTTGTAAGAATTTCCCCCAGTTCTTCAACACCCAGAACCTTGACTTTCGGAAAATCAGAAGTCCAAGCGTGATTGCCGAAAGCCTCTTTGATTTTCTGTTCCTGTCTGGGTTCACGCAGAGTTCCGATAACTGCGCCTCTGGTTCCTTCCATGAGAAAAAGATAAATGAGCCTGATCTGTTCCTTGAGGTCAGGCTTGTCATATTTATCTTCCACCTCTTTGATCAGCGAAGCAAGCTTTACGTCCATTTCCTGCTTTGCTTGGGGATTATGAGGATTTGCCAAGTGGTTTGCAATACTTGCAAAAATTTTTTCATCCACGACAGAATGTTCATAAATAATCACATTTCTGTCGTTTATGAAATCCGTTTTATTCGATGGCATAGTGGCATTCCTTCCGTTAGTTATAGCTCGAAATGTCGGCTCGGGTCAGAGACCCGAACCGACATTCCAATCGGCATTTCCCCACAGAACGCATTAGTATCACTAACGCTCAACCGGTCCGAACCCTCCGGAGACCGGGCTTTCGTTGCAGTCGAACTGCGTGAGCCTCAATTTCGAAGCCTTGCCGGATATGCTTTTGAAAGAGAGCCGGGCGATTTCACCCATGCCGGTGACAATGTCTCGGGATGCAAAAATCAGCAGCCGGATTTCTCCCTGACCTTTTTTGCTCACCGGCACATAGCCATTGTCCTCCAGAATGCCTTTATCAAGGCTCAGGTCCGTGTATTCAAGGACATTTTCGTCAAAGGTGATTGTCACGTCAATGCCCTCGACTGCGGCATTTTGTTTCAGAACTAACGGAACCGTCAGAATCGCTCCCGGGTCCGCAGTTACAGAACAGCGGACCGCAGATTCGGAGGTCTTGCGTTTCCTGGGCGTACTTGCCTGCCAGTCGCCGGTCACGTCACCCAGCCTTATCGCAACAAAGTTTTCATTTGCTTTGTCCGAATTCAGCGGAGAATATGTTCTGTCCCATGACAACGACCCGTCCTCCGCGACCGGTACGAATGTCCAATTCGTACCCGCAGTGTTGAGAGAATCTGTCAGCCCCGCGGCATAGCGGCTGATATCCGAGGCGTCGGTTCCGCTGATTTCGCCGTTCAAGGTAACGTCTGCCGCTATTTTCTGATACGCGTCCAACTCGATCAGTCCTTCGGCATAGCGGGCGATTTTTGAGGCATCTGTTGCACTCAGCCCGCCCAGATCATCTGTTTTGGACGGGGCAGAGCTGTAATCCCCGATATAGACATCCGAGAAAAGATAAGTTCCGTCTGTCTTTGTGATAAAAGACTGACTCCTATCACCTTCGAGCGCAATTGTCACATTGCGGACAGGTTTGGTCTCAGGCGAACTGTAGTATCCGACCCGCCCTGAAATTTTGAACACAGGATTGATGACCTCAACCGAGCCTTTGGTTCCCGTGATATTGGTTTCGTTGTTTGTGGCAGCAGTGAATGTGATATCGCTTTTGCTTCCGCTTGTTCCGATAACATCAAACGTCAGGTAAGCAATCACACCGTCGCCTCTGAATATCTCATTCAAGGTATAAATCTCAATGGAAACTTTTCCGTCTTCGGCTTTGAAATCGAGCCGGTAGCCGGTATTCTCCAGTTCGCTCCCTGTCAGAGAGACATCGCTGATCTTCAGAACCGCTTTGTCAAAAGTGAGTTCCGCATCAATGCCTTCGATGCGTGCGGCACCGCTATTGTTAAGGGTCAGAGGCAGGGAAATCGTCTCATTCGGAAAAGTACGGGTGGTTGCCGGAAGTGTCAGCGAAGGAGGAGCTGCTGTCGGCTCTGCAATAATTTCCAGCGAACCGTCCGCGGTCTTCACAAAAACATGATTGATTTTCCGCTTTGTAAAACTCAGGACAGACTTGTCTCCTGCTTTGCCGATTCCTTTGAATTTCAGATAAGCTATGTCTCCGCTGCTTCTGAACAGATTTTCCTCGGCAGTGATCTGAACAGAAACACTTGCCTCGCCTTTCTGATCCGATATCTTATATTTCCCGCCTTCAAGCATTCCGCCTGCAAGCGTGACTTCCGAAAGTTCCAGAAGCTCTTTGTCGAAAGTTACCGTAATATCAACGAGTTCAATCGGAACGCTGTCCGGATTGTCAAGGGTCAGCGGCACTGATACGGTTTCCGAGGCATAGACCTTGACATCTCCAAGCTTCAGAGAAGGCGACAGGTTTTCCAATTTTTTGTGAAGTCCGAATCCGAACCCGGGCTTAGGAGAATCGCTGTATGCTTCTGTGGCAACAGCATAAGCCGCATAGCTCCACCCGGCATAGCCTTCGAAGGCATAGAAATTTTTATCGAAACTGCCCGCATAAACGGTTCCGTCAGAGCCGACAGCGGGCATTGCCCAGATTTCGTTTCCTGTCTGATATTTCCATCTGAGATTACCGTCCGAATTCAGGGCATAAAGCGTGTCGTTCCATGTTCCGGTGTAAAGCATTCCGTCAGGCCCCATGCCCGGAGATGCCCAGACTGCATTGCCGGTATCATAACGCCATCTGAGTGTTCCCTGAGGATTGACTGCATAGATAAAATGATCCCAACTGCCGATATAAACCGTTCCGTCAGAAGCGATGACCGGAGAAGAAGCAATCCAGCCGCCGGTCGCATATTTCCAGCGCAAGGTTCCGTCTGCATTGACTGCGTAGAGATTTTTGTCCCAACTGCCTACATACACGGTTCCGTCCGCGGCCACAGCGGGCGAAGATATGATTTGCCCCTCTGTAGTATATGCCCATTTGTAAATCCCTTCAGGACTGACTGCATACAGTTTTTTGTCCCGGCTTCCCGCATACACGGTTCCGTCTGAGCCTACCGCAGGCGAAGAAGCCACTGCGCCGCCAGTTCCGTACTGCCATTTAAGGGTTCCGTCAGGATTGAGCGCATAGAGAATGTTATCGTCGCATCCCGCATAAACGGTTCCGTCAGGACCCGCTGCCGGTGAAGAAGACACAGTTCCGCCTGTGACATATTGCCAGACAAGTGTTCCTTCGGGTCTGAGCGCGTATAAGGACTTGTCATCGCTGCCCACATAAACTGTTCCGTCTGCACCGATAAAAGGCGAGGAATATATACGCCCGCCGGTCTGATATTTCCATTTGAGAGTTCCGCCGGGATTCAGAGCATAGAGCGCATTGTCATAACTCCCGAAATAAACGGTTCCGTCGCTTCCCACAGCCGCAGAAGAGGCAATCGCTCCCCCTGTCGGATACATCCATACCACATCCCCCGGGGCAGCATAGCTGAGGGATATCCCTCCTGCCAGTGTCATGGCCGCGAGCCATATTGCTGCCGAAAATCTGATACCTCGTTTAAACATTTTTTTATCTCCTTATTGTTTTCTGCCTGTAACCTGCAACCTGCAACTTGATTAATACGTCAGCACCATGCCGCCGTCAAAAAGAAGGTCTCCGCCCACGAGATAACTGCCGAAGCGGGACAGTCCGAAAATAAAGAGATTCCCGACCTCCACCGGAGACATCATCTCTTTGACTCTCGATTTTCCCATCATGACATCCCGGACCACTTCTTCGGGAGTGATACCGCGCTGTTTTGCCTGTGCAGGAATCTGATTCAAAGCAAGCGGCGTTTTCACAAAGCCAGTGCTGACCGTAAAGGAGCGGATTTTTCCGCCTCCTTCTGCGGAAATGGACTGACTCAAAGCCCTGAGCGCAAATTTCGTGATATTGTAGGACGACTTGTTGAGCGTGCAGATATGGGCGTGAACCGATGCCATATTCGCAATTACGCCGATTCCGTCGCTGCTTTTCTTCATATAAGGAATAGTCAGTTTGGAAAGATAAAAAGGCGCACGTACCATGAGCCGCTGCATGAGATCAAATTTCTCCATAGGAAAATTTTCTATAGCGTCAACATGCTGAATGCCTGCGATGTTGAGGAGATATTTGACTGTTCCGGCTTTTGCCGCTTCCGAAACCGCATGTTCGAGGTCCGAATCTTTGCAGAGATCGCTCTTGACAAAGATCATCTGCCCGCCCATGGCTCGGACTGTTTCCACTGTCTTTTTTCCTTCTTCTTCATTGACATCCAAACCCGCAACTGTCAGCTTATTGGCAGCGGCAACCACAGCCGCGGCTCTGCCGATACCCGTTGCCGCTCCGGTGACAATACAGACATTGCCCGGATTGAAATTCGGGTCTTGCAGAATCAATATCTCATTCTGTCTGATTTCCGGTTCTCTGATATCCATACATCAATCTCCTTATTTGAGGTTCGGGGTGAAAGGTGAGAGGTCAGGATAACACCTCTTACCCCTGACCCCGCACCCCGAACCTCATTCCCAATTCAATACTGCTTTGCCGCATTTTCCCTCGCGCATGAGTTCGAAGCCTTTTTCAAATTCGGTGTAATGAAAGCGATGGGTTATGACCGGAGAAATATCTGCTCCGCTTTGCAGCATGACCGTCATTTTATACCATGTTTCAAAAATCTGACGTCCGTAAATTCCCTTCAACGTCAGGCTGTTGAATATGACGAGGTCCCAGTCAATGGCCGTTCCGCCCGGCTGAATCCCGAGCAGAGCGACTTTTCCGCCGTGACACATAGTTTTGAGCATATCTCTGAATGCCTGCGGATTGCCGGACATCTCAAGCCCCACATCAAAGCCTTCTTTCATGCCGAGTTCTTTCATAACATTTTCTAATTTTTCATTTCTCACGTCCACTGCCCGCGTCGCGCCCATTTTTTTTGCCAGTTCGAGCCGATAGGGATTGACATCCGTAATAACGACATATCTCGCGCCGGCATGTCTTACTACCGGAATAGCCATCAGTCCGATAGGTCCGGCTCCGGTAATCAGAACGTCTTCTCCGACAAGATTATATGAAAGTGC
>DYRK01000518.1 GCA_020718785.1 Desulfatirhabdium butyrativorans
AAGGCGTGAGCAATTATCAGGAATTGTGGGCGAATCTGATTGCTCAACCCATGGCACTGGCAATGGGAAAAGACGATGCCGATAAGTCGAAATATTTTTCCGGCAACAGACCCTCTTCTACAATTCTCTTGGAAGATTTGTCCCCGGAAAACGTGGGCAGACTGCTCGCCTTTTATGAAGCAAAAACGGTGTTTGAAGCTTTTGTCTGGGATATCAATCCTTTTGACCAGTTCGGCGTAGAACTCGGCAAAAAGCTGGCATCCGGCATCCGCAAGGAAATGGCTGCCAAAAATCAAGATAAAGCACATCGCTTTGATCAGAGTGATGCTATCACAAAGTTTTATCTTGAAACCCTGTTTTCGGGAAAGCTGTAGATTCTGTATATTTTTTGCCCCATACAGTAAAACGGCTTTGCAAGCCGTTTGGTGTCTCACCAGAACGATTTGAAAAATCGTTTTACTGTAAAAACCAAACAACTAATTTTATTTTACAGAGTTGGAATTCATAATAAGCTTTTCATATTGATTTCTGAGTTCCGGAATCATGTTCTCGGTTACCAAAGGCTTGAACAAATCAAAGAATTGCGGCTTAGTGATCTCTTCCTTTAATATCTTGTTTATCTTATCTATCATCTGCCATCCCCATTCGTTTTTAGGACAGGCAATATAACCGACATCATAATGATTATAGGTGTCTTCAAAAGGAAGAAAAGATATTTTATCAATGACTCCCATCTGCTTGGCTTCATAAGCTGTTGAAACAACAGAAATCGTATAATCAATGCGTTTAGCTATCAGCATTTCCACTTCTTTTTTGCCCAACTCATCGGAAGGCAGAACATAAACATGCTTCTGTCCTGAATATCCGTCTATCACGCTGTTTATCTCTTTATTATAAATCACGTCCTTTTTAATCAGCAACTTCAATTTCTTATTTTCCAAAAGCTCCCTCAGAGAGATTTTTTTTCCGCCGCCGAATTTTTCCACATCTTCGTTTCTTACAACAACAAAATACGGCGTTGTAATTCTGCACGGAAGCGAATAATACATATACGCTTCTCTTTCCGGCGTCTTCAGCACACCGAAGACACAGTAGTGATACCCATCTTGCAGACTCCGAAAGACTCTGCTGATAGGCACTTCTTTGATTTTGTGTTCATATTCGGGAAGTTTCGATTTTATCAGATTTATTACGTCAATTCCCACCCCGGACAGTTCTTTTTTTTTCCCATAATAAAAACCGGCGGATATGAGAAAACAGGCCAGATAACCGGATCTTCTGCCATAGCCGATGTTAAAGAAAACAGTACGAAAACCGTAGCAACTACAATAATAAGCGACCGACCATTATGATTTATAAGATTCGGCGGGTCAGACATTTCTGTCTGACCTTTATCATGAACAGGCAGAAATGCCTGTTCTGCCGCAAAAAAATTATAAGTCTTTAAGGTCGCTCGCTTATTACAAAACTTTTTCATGATAATTTTTCCTCCTGTGTGAGATATTCTTTGAATTCCTGATATTATATCATAAGCCCTTGCAGGGCATTAACCAGTCCTGCAGGGACTGACGCCCGCCAATTTATTGGCGGGACTGAATTTTTATGCACGGCAATAAATTGCAAGCGGCGTAAATTCAAGGCGTTCCGGTCGGATTTTCGGATTGCCGCAGCAACTGCGATGCCTGTTCAAGTTTCTCCGCGGCATCTTTAAGGTTCGGGTTGATGCTCAAGGCTTTGGAATAATAGACGATTGCCTGTCTGAAATTATTCTGAAGCGCAAAAATCGTTCCCAGATTATTGTATGCCTCGGCATAATCGCTTTTGATACGGACAGCTTCGGAAAAATGCCCGGCAGCTTTTTTCAGATCACCCTGATTTGCCAGCAGAACCCCGACATTGAAATGCACCGCCGCAAAATCCGGTTTAAGCCGCAAAGCTTCCTGATAATGCTGCATTGCTTCGGCAGTTTTCCCGGAACGCGACAGAGCAACTCCCAGACTGTAATGCGCGTCCGCAGAATCAGGCTTGAGACGGATTGCTTCGGCAAAATGAAGGGCTGCCGCGTTGTGATCTCCTGTAGCTCCCAGAGCCAAACCCCAGTTCAGATGTGCTTCTGAAAATTCGGGATTAATCTCCAATGCTTTTTGATAAGACTGCATGGCTGCCTGATATTTTCCCTGACTTTTCAGCGCGGTTCCGAGATTATTGTAAGCCTCGGCATAGTCGGGTCTGAGCCGGATTGACTCATGATAATGTCTGATCGCCTCATTGCCCTTTCCCATATAACTCAGAGCAGTTCCCAGATTGTTATGGGCATCCGCAAAATCAGGTCTGAGCTGAACAGCCTGTGAAAAATACTTTGCCGCACCCTGAATATCTCCCCGGCGTTTCAGCGCAATACCCAGATTATACAGCGCATTGACAAAATCCGGTTTAAGCCGTACTGCCTCGGAAAGATATTTGAGCGAATCGTCATATTTGCCCTGTTTTTCCAGAGCGACGCCCATGTTATAATATGCCTGTGTTCCGTCAGGTTTTATTTGAAGAGCTTCGCGGAAATGTGAGATTGCTTCGTCAAGGCGTCCCTGTTCCTCCAGAGCCGCACCCAGACTGTTGTGCGCCAGATAATTATTTTCGGTAACATTCAGTGTATGAGCAAACAGCCTTATGCTGTTTTTCCAATAGCTTGTCTGTATATAAGTCAACGCAGTCCAGACAGTCAGCAAAAGCCCAGTCGCGATTCCGAGAATGATACGGCGGTGAGTCAGTTTTTCCGAGAGATCGGCAATACCCCAGGCAATTATGAGCGACAGACCGATAAAGGGAATATAGGAATAGCGGTCCGAATATGCCTGAGTCGCGACCTGTACCAATCCTATGACCGGAACCAGCGTGCCGAGATACCAGAGCCAGCCCATGAGAAGATAGGGACGCTGCTGTCTCTGACGGATAATTAAAACAGATAATGCGGTCAGCACAAATCCCGCTGTCATAGCCTGCCCTACAGGAAACGGGTCAGGGTATGGATAATGGAAAGCTATGTTTTGGGGATAAATCAGTTTCAGTATATATTTTATGTATGAAATCAGGGAGTTGCCGATTCGGATGCCCAGCGGAAAAGTATCCAGAGAGCGGACCTGTCCTCCGGATTTCTGGGCAAATATTGTGACAATTCCGGACGCAGCCGCGAGGAAAAACAGCGGCAGTTTTTCATATAAAATTGAATAATGCTTCTCTTTTATTATGAACCGCTTCAAAGGCCAGTAATCTGTGAGAAGCAGGACAAACGGAAGAGTCACCAGCATTGGCTTTGCCATCAAGCCCGCTGTAAAGAGCAGAATTATCAGGAGGTAGCGGCTCAGTTTCGGCTGTCTGACATAGCGGAGATAAGCCAGCATTGTCAGTATCCAGAAAAAAGCTCCCAGCACGTCTTTTCGTTCCGATGCCCATGCCACAGATTCAACGTGCATGGGATGCAGGGCAAATAAAGCCGCTGCAAAAGCCGATTGCCATAATTCTCCGGTCATAATTTTAAACAGCATAAACAGCAGGATACTGTTTGCAATATGCAGCAGCAGATTGACGATATGGTGCATTCCCGGATTCAGTCCGAATATCTGACAGTCCAGCGCGTGCGACAGCCACGTCAGCGGATGCCAGTTGTTGGAATGAAATGCCGTAAATGCCCATATCATATTTTCTTTTGTGAGACCGGTTCTGACATGGGGATTGTCCGTAATGTATTCGCCGTCATCGAAATTGATGAAACCGTGATGAATCATCTGTCCGTAAACAGCAAAGACTGCCGCTGCCAGCAGAAAGCAGATTGCAATTTCCCGACCATAAGACCGCATGAGCCTGTTCTCCTACAAAATTCGTAAAACGATTTTGCAAATCGTTTTATCAAGCGGGGGCAATTTGCAAAATCGCCCTGCAGATGTGCAGTACATATTGCAGACAATATGATATAATCTAAATTTTGTCAAGCACACTGCCTACCGGCATTGTAAAACGGCTTTGCAAGCCGTTTTATCGGCGGAACGATTTGCAAAATCTTTTTGCAAACCCTTATTCAACTGTCTGAATCCTGATTTTCGGGATTCAAGGATTTTCATGATTCCTGTCAAGCCTTCCGGACGGTCGAATCTCCGTAGGGACACGCCGGCGGCGTGTCCCCGGGCTGAACAGAAATCATGCCAATCATTTAATCCTTTAATCAGTGTAAAAAAATGCTTGACAGGCTGCCTGATTTGTGTCCGGAATGCTGAGTTGAAGAATTGCGGAGCG
>DYRK01000047.1 GCA_020718785.1 Desulfatirhabdium butyrativorans
AACCGATGTTCCGCTCCCGTTCAGATTTACCTGATCGATAAAGGATGCTCTTAACTGTGTATCATAGTACTGCCCTTGAACAAAACATTGGCTTATGCCATTGTCATTTTCGGTAGTAATATATGCCTGTTCCGTATTGAGAGCACATGTACTTTCATCTACGGTGTTGTATTGAGAGTGTCTGTAAATACCTAATACCTTGATATGATAATCATATTCGGCTGTTACAGAGAGTCTGCCAACTATCCAGACACATCTCAACCGTCCGTATTCCCCGATAGCCAGATTTGGTATGCCAAATGTTTCTGTAAAGGGTTCGGCATTTCCGGTTCTTTGTTCGCTTCTTATCCGATGAACAGCTTCGTCTCCTGTCAGTTCAAGCGTCAGAGTCCCTGTCAGCCCGGACGGTTTTAATTCGATCTCTATCTGATCTGTCGTAACGTCGGCGCAGGTTATAACTGCTTTTACAAGACATACAGTGATCGAATGCAGAACTTCCCTCTCCTGAAGTATGCCGTCGGAATTTTTGTCAGTTCCGGCCTGTACGGAGTAACTGCGGCTGTTTTCTTCAGGTGTCAGCGTCACAGTCGGATTTCCGCCGGCAAAATTTCCTGATGACGGGCCGGCGGCACCGTTTCCGGAAATTTTCCACAGTAACCGGGATCTGCTTTCACTGTTATCCGGTGTTACCGAGGCTCCGATGCTGATCACTGCGTCTCCGCTGTGCGCTCCTTCGGGTATGTTTTCAGGGATGTACAGTGTGGTGTCCGGCGGACTCGATTTTGTCAGTTCCGGATGAAGAACATCAGAGACGGTAATGTCAGTCCGCTGTATTTTTTTTCTGCGGCAGTGCTGCTGTCCGCATTGTAAATCTTCACCGTGAATTCCCGGTTTTCCGGGATCACGAAAATCGGCGCACTCATATTGTACAGCGGATCCGTGAATGTTTCTCCGAAACAGGAACTTACTCCTGCCAGAGCGGCTCCGAAATATCCCGAAGGAGTTGCTACAAAAAATCCGATGGGAAACATAGGCTTGACAAACATATAGGGACCGGCTGCCCGCGCTCCGGGAAAGGGCGGAGATGCGGTTTCAATACGCCCGTTGTTTATCCGGGCTGTGTTGTTGAGCGCATAAGCCGCTTTTCCGTTCGGAGTGCCTTCAAATACCCTGATGCCCCTCAGTACGAGGGGCGGGTACTCACAGTCCGGAGAAAGCTCACAGCATTCCGGCTGATCTTCCGGAAACCCGCTGATATCACATCCGCATTCCGCACTGTCCCATATTCCGGGTACCGGGACCGACAGTTTCAGTTCCTCTGCCGCTGTCACATTATTGCCCGATGCATCTTTCATTTCGAGATAAATGCCTGCAATATAGCAGAATCCTTCCGGAAGGGCTTCCTCTCCGGAAGGCTCCGCAATCGTGCCGAGTCTGATAAAGGTCCCGTCCGGCACTGCACCCGCAGGCACAACCGCACGGATGCCGCCGGGTCCTGTGACAACTCCGCCTTCGGCTCCGATCACTGTTGTTTCGCCCGGAAAAATGTCCGGCGTTGTCACGGAAACCGCCGAACTCTGTTCCGAGCAGTTTCCGGCAGCGTCGCAGGCTCTGACCGTGTAGGTGTAAGAGGTTCCGGGAAGGACATCCGGATCGCCGTATTCCGTATCCGGAACCTCCGCGA
This sequence comes from Desulfatirhabdium butyrativorans, assembly GCA_020718785.1. Taxonomy (GTDB): domain Bacteria; phylum Desulfobacterota; class Desulfobacteria; order Desulfobacterales; family DYRK01; genus DYRK01. The sequence goes on from DYRK01000047.1 coordinate 1,685, forward strand.
GAAATATTCCGTCACGGAAAATCTCATAATATCCGACCCCCGCGCTGCCGGAAGCCGCATCCCATGAAAGAGATATGAGATAACCGGAGATCACCGGTGTCTGCACCGCGCCGAGATTCGGCGGCACAGAAGGCGGTTCCGTGTCTGTTCCGGGGATGACCAGGTCAATCCTGTCGCAGATCAGAATTTCGTGATTCGCATAATTCACGTTCACGTTTACGATACCGTAAGTTTCCTGCGAACCCTCATCGAATTCAAAAAAACTCTGTGCGCTTTCTCCCGGTCCGGCGGTCACGCTGCTCATGCTGTGCCACATTCCGGGGGTTCCCGAAATCCGGCGGTCCGGGTCGTCAAAACTGATTTTCGGGGCGAACGTGACCGATATATCGGAATTGTTATACCATGTAACGACGATCCGGTCCCCCTCGGCAAAGGCCCGGGACGGTCCGGTCACGCCCTGATAATTGTAACCGGCTTCGGATCCGACGGTGATCACGGTTCCTCCGGGACCGCAGGACCTGTATCCGGTATAAACGTCTCTGATGACCGTATTCCAGCCCGATATGCCGAACACGTTCTCAGAAGCGGTTCCGCCGAAATCCGCCAATAAAAGGGCTTCGCCGCTTTCAACGGTCACGGTCAGTGCGGAAAGCTCCGATTCATTTCCCGGCACATCATACGCGCTCACTTTGTAAGTGTGAGTTCCGGGTCCCGCATCGGCAATCATATACTGCGTGTCCGCAGTGTCTCCGGTTTCAATGCCGTCTCCGCTGTATATCCTGTATCCCGCGACGGCTGTGCTGTCCGAAGAAGTATCCCAGATCAGAAGAATATGCAGGCCGAAAATGATCTCCGCCCGCAGGTTCTGCGGAGCAGACGGCGGTTCGGTGTCTGTTCCGGGGATGATGAGTTCAATTCTGTCGCAGATCAGAATTTCATGATTCGCATAATTCACGTTTACGTTCACGATCCCGTAAGTTCCCTCTGAATCCGCACCGAATTCAAAAAAACTCTGAGCCGTTTCCCGGGGCCCGGCAACTGTACTGCTCATGCTGTACCAGGTTCCGGCAGTTCCCGTGACTCGGCGGTCCGGGTCGTCGAAACTGATTTTCGGAGCAAAAGTAATAGATGTATCCGAATTGTTATACCATGTAACGGCGATCCGTTCCCCCGCGGCAAAGACCCGGGACGGTCCGGTCAGTCCCTGATAATCGTAAGCGGCGGCGGAGCCGACAGTGATCACGGTTCCGCGGGGACCGTAAGCCCGGTATCCGGTATAAACGTCTTTGATGACCGTATTCCACCCGGATATGCCGAATACGTTCTCCGAAGCGGTTCCGCCGAAATTTACCAGAAGAATCTCTGTTTCCCCGGATACGGATCCCCAGGCTCTTTCCGAAGCGGAACCGGAAAATACCGCCGCCGCTGCGGAAAGCACAGCAAGCATTATGAAAATATTACGTTTCTTCCTTATGTCCATGTCTTTTTTCTCCCGTATAAACCTTTATAATCTGATGATTTTGCAGTTCCGGCTTCTGCCGGCGGCCGCCGCATTCAGGAGACTGTCTGCTGTTTTCAATCTGTTTTTCGGATTATATTATCCATAACCGCATCGCATTATCCGCAGTCCGAAAGCCTATTGCCTCATAAACCGGTCGTCCTGCATCGCTCGCATTCAACTGCATTCTTCTGATTCCCTGAGATTTGCAATAACGAACCGCTGTCTCGGTAATTCTGTGCGCCAATCCTTTTCTTCTGTAATCTTTATCTGTATATATGCTGTGCAGATATGCGGCCTGACACGAGGGATCCGCCGGCACAGGAACCGTTGTCATTAAAGAAACTGCGCCGCTTGCGATTATTCTGCATTTATCTTCAATAACCCATGCAGTACATACGCCGTTTGCCAACTGTATCTGCAATTTCTCTGTATAAGCTTTATCCATTGCTTCTAATTGAGCTATAGTAAAAGGCTCGTTCCGTGCCTTCAGTATTTCTTCGAACATCCGGCGATGATGCGAAACCAGCGTCGGAATATCGTCAAGCCTTGCCTGTCGGAGCGGAAATTCATTTTGTGTATTCGGGTTCATTATGATTAACTCGTCAATAACAGAGGCGGGAGCGTCAGCGATTCGGATTATTTCCGATAATATATAGTATTTCTAAAGGCGGGGCAGACAATGCCCCGCCCTTTTCTTTCACGGATTATTTCCGCCGTTTCTCCAATTCATTGAGAATATGGTTTGCGGAATCGGTGACCGGCGTTCCGGGACCGAATACGCCGACTGCGCCGGCATCGTAGAGATACTGATAATCCGTAGGCGGAATCACGCCGCCGACCACTACCAGCACATCATCTGCGCCTTGTTTCTTCAAAGCCTTTACCAGCGCGGGAACCAATGCCTTATGGCCCGCAGCCAGACTTGATGCGCCTACCACGTGAACATCATTTTCCACTGCCATTTTCGCAGCTTCTTCAGGCGTCTGGAACATGGGGCTGATATCCACATCAAAACCCAAGTCTGCAAAGGCTGTGGCAATGACTTTGATGCCGCGGTCATGGCCTGTCCCATTTTAGTGACAAGGATTCTGGGTCTGCGGCCTTCTTTCTCTGCAAAAGCTTCGGTTCTTTTTCTTACGGCATTAATCACTTCACTGTCTCCGTATTCCGCAGCATAGATGCCGGAAATGCAGCGTGCGGTTGCCACATAACGACCGAAAACTTTTTCCATGGCATCTGAAATTTCGCCTACAGTTGGTTACGCAAAGCCGGAGGTTCGGTTCCCAAGCCGGAGCTTGGGAACCGGGGATTCAAAGAAAGATTCCGATTCATAGCTGCGGACTGATCCCCGATGAGTCTATTTCCTGTCCCGTGAAATTATTTTCAATCCGTCCCTGATACCGATGGCAATTGTTTCCATCTCGCCTGTACGGATTTTCTTTCTGAGAATAATGTTCGGACTGTCTCCGGTCTGATTTTCCAATGACAATGTGTGATATTTAGTCCACGGAACTTTCAGTTCGGACGCTTCATATATTCCTTCTGCGTTTCTCCGGTACAATATGACAATAGAAAATTCGATGTCTTCCTGAGAGAAATCATTTGAACGAAAAAGCACTGCCACAAAATTATGGGCCAGAGACGATTTTGAAAAGGCAAAATTCTTCGAGCCGAAATGTTCTAACATTTGCGGATAGTTCCAGATTTCTCCCTGACATGAGTTCACAAATGAACAGACAGTGTTTTTAAACAAAGTATAATCCGCCAGCAGAGGAGAATAAAGCAAACGATGTTCCTTTTCAAATGAAATCACTCCGTTTAAGGAATCAAGAGCAGCATTTTTCTTACCGGATTTATAGAAAGCATATATCTCAAGATACAGGAGTTCAGACATGACATAACTCGTTTTTTCTTTTACTTCCGAATCCTGAGACTTCCACTCCTTTTTGAACTCATTTATAGCTTTTAAAGCATCTCCTGATCTTCTGTTTTCCAGATAATGTTTAATGTTATCAATTTGTTGAAGATATAATGCATATTTACTTTTTATATCTTGAAGACCGAAAGTCATATTCCCCCGGAAAAGAAGAATACAGCACAGCCATGATATGATTGAACATTTCTTTTTTATCAGTCTCTCCTTGCATTACAGAGTTTAACAGCGGTTTGGAAGATACGGAGAGGTTCGCTTCCCAAACCGGAGCTTGGGAACCGGGGACTCAAAGAAAGATTCCGATTCACAGCTGCGGACTGATCCCGATGAGTCTATTTCCTGTCCTGTGAGATTATCTTCAGCCCGTCTTGGATACCGACAGTAATTGTCTCCACTTCGCCTGTGCGGCCGAATTTTTTTCTGAGGATAATATTCGGAATACCGCCCGTACCCTCTTCCAATGTCAGCGTATGGTATTTTGTCCTCGGAATCTTCAGCTCGGAAGGTTCGTATATTCCCTGCTTGTTTTGGCGATACAGCAGAACAATAGAAAATTCTCCGGGTTCCTGAGTCAAATCATTTGAGCGGAAAAGTGCAGCAATCAGATTATTGTCTGGCGGAGTTTTAAAAAAAATAAGGTCTCTTAAAAGAGCATATTCCGTTATTTCAGGATACTGATCAGGATTATCCCCGCATGAGTTGACAAATGAGGTGACAATTTCCTTGAATAAACCATAGTCTGCTTGCAAAGGACGGAAAATTATTTTTTGTTCTCTTTCAAAAAAAATTGCCTTTTTCAACGAAGCAGGAACCAAACTTTTTTTGCCTGATTTATAGAGAGCATGCACTTCAAGATAAAAAACCCTGGATATAACTTCGTCCGTTTCTCTCCTTATTTCCGGTTGTTGAGATTTCCAGTCTGCTTCCACCTGATTTATAATCATCAGAGCCTTATCTGCATTTCCGAGCTTTAAAGCACGGTTGGCTTCATCAATCTTCTGGAGATATATTTTATATTTATTTTTTATTATATGTTTATCATCAGAAAACGAAACCGTATTTCCCAAAAAAAGAACAATAATACACAGTAGCGTCAGGTAATATTTCATTTCACTTCCTCCTTGCTTCTCCGTTTGTTAAAATCGGCCATAGATATATATCATTTCGCGGGTGCATACCGTCAAGATATGCTCTGTGCAACTTTCCGAGATAATGCTCTGCATCCCCAATATTGTAGTCCTCTGCGGCGGTATCCCAGTCGTGCCAATCGCCTGGGATATATAAAGGAGGAGGACTCGGATTTACAAGAATTCTCTGAGCTTTATGATATAACCAGCATGTTGCCCAGTATATGCTTACTTCGGCTTCAGGATATTCTAAAGGACGAACCGTGTTATTAGGAATATCTGCCTCATACTCTAGAGGAGACACATCACCGCGAAGAACAGGGACAGCGCCGTCTTTCCCCATCGCCATAATATCACCGGAAGTGTTCCCCAGGTCGCTTTCCACAATTCCGATTGCTTTCAGCAGGTCGGGATCCACAGGATGCTGATAAAAGTCTCCCCAGTACTCCGCTGCTTCGACAAATTCACTGTCGTGCTGATTATAATCATTGTACGGGGGAGGCGCGGCGTATTTTCTCACATAGGGTGATACGGTTATTTCTCTGCTTTCTCCTGTCAACGGTTCGGAATCCGTCACTTCTGTCACTCTTATCCTGACTGCCTGTGCTTTATTGATGACCGCTTTGAAAGTCCTCCTTCCGTTATCTTCCGGCTGAAATGTATAATCTGTGACGCCGGTCACAGCGGTTCCGTTGTTATCGGTATATCCGAAATCGTACATCTGCACATTTTCTCTTGTTTTCAGGTTCTGTGTCGGCTGCCCCTGAGACAGCTCAATTTTGAAAGTTTTTCCGGAAGCTTCTTCGGGAGGATATACACTGACAGTAAAATCAAATATCCGGTCACGAAAAACTTCTGCCGGCGATATTATCGTAACGGGTCTGTGGATCAGAAACATAAGCACCTTCCCGTTCGCAGTATCTCCGACATACCCGAAATTCCGCCCCAGGTCAATTGCGCCCGCGCCGGAAAGCCCGGCCACGGTTCCCAGTATGCGGTCATCTTTTCCGTCTTCATCTTTGTCAATGCGTTCCGTGCCTTCAAAAGGACTGTCAATATCAATGATATAAATATTGCCGTCAGACCCGGACACATAAGCCAGCCGGTCGTAAGGGCTGACCCGCACATCCTTCAGATAGGTGCCGAATCCGATCTTCGAAACAGTTGCCGGAGGGCTGCTGTCTGCTCTGACGATATAAAAGTTTCTGTCGTTTCCCGCAACAAAGATCAGACCGGCTTTCTCATTTTTTCCGATTTCTCCGTCGCCGTCAAGGTCGGCGGGAAAATCCGGGATTCCGTGCACCGCCCTTGCCGGGATACTGACGGATACGGCGCCGGCAGCCGCAAGACCCGGCGGCAGCATCCGGAGAATCCGGGTATCTCCGGCAAGAATACGGTCTCCCGCTGTTTCAACCGATATAACAGTGGAACTTCCGGCATACAGACCGGGCTGAACAGGATTGGACGGCGGGCTTCCCTGTGCCAGGCGCTCTGCCGCATCGGATATCGTCACCGCCTGAACGCCGATGCCCATAGTTGCGATATAGGCATTGCACCCGCCGTACAGGGTGACGGCTTTCGGAATTCCCGCCGTGCACGGCACATTTTTAAGGCATCTTCCGTTGCCCAGGGAGGTCTGATCCATGGAAAGAAAAAAAGCGCCCGCACGTTCCAGTCGGTCCCTGTTTTCTCCCGTCACCTTCAGCACGGTGAAACTGCTTATATACTCAAAAACGACACCTTGTATTAAAAAAAATATTTTAATTAATTGAAATCTGTGTTATCTTTCCTTTCTGTCACGTATAAATTTTCAATAGAGAAAGGAAATAATCAATGATCAGGATAAGTTGCTTACCTGTCTTGGTAAGAAGTATATTTCGCGGTCTGCCCGGAATATGGAAAGGCAGACATCTTCTTCTGTTATATTGGCTTGTCTTCATGCAGGCGACCGTTCCTGGTAAAAAAAGCCTGAAAGAAATTTCAAGATGGACACCCTTCCATATAACCGAATGGCGTTTTCGCCGGCTTCTCAAAGCGACCTATTGGACAATAGAAATTGTCATAACATGGTTTGCGTGGGAAGCCATGCTGTCTTTTCCGCCGCCGAAAGACGGCGTTATTTTTATCGCCGGAGACTCCGGCCATAAAGAAAAACGGGGAGAGAAAAATCCCTTTGTCCAAAAAGGACGGGAAAGAGAAAACGGGCCCTGGTTTTTCGGTATCCGTTTTGTCCTTTTGGCCGTATTCCGGGGGAACTGTCGGTTCCCCGTTGCCATCCGGATCATTCTGCCCAAGACAGACCCGGATTATAAAAAGGAAAATGTTTTGTTCCATGAAATGGTACAAAGCTTTGTTCCGCCTCATTGGGCCAAAACCGTAATTGTTACCGGAGATACCGCTTACGGTTCCAAAGAGAATATGAAGACAGTCATAGAAAAAGACAAAAATGACTCTCTTCGAAGATGGTTTTTTGTTTTTGCTATCGCCCGGACTTGGAAAACCGACGATGACAAAAGCATTAAAAACCCGGTAACCTATCTTCCGCGTGGATTCTTCAGCCGTACATGGATTCCGAGTCTTTCGAATCCTAACAGGCGGAAATCTTTCTGGATATATGGAAAAAGCGTTTGTCTGCGTCATATCGGAGACGTCACATTGGTGTTGAGCAAAAAAGGGCGTAACGCAGGGCCCAAAAGCACTAAAATCCTTGTGACCAATCTGCCCGATGCGACCGGCAGACAGATCATTTCCGTTTATCAAAGAAGATGGTCCGTCGAAATCATCTTCAAAGAGCTGAAAAGCGGCCTCGGCTTGGGAGAACATCAGGTTACCGGAGACAAAAACAGAGCAGAAAAATCTGTCGGCATTGCCGTAATTGCTTACCTGTTTTTGCTCAGAGCCCGGAAAAATGATATTCAGCCGGGCAAGCCTTGGAGTATTTTTCAACTCCAAAATAATTTTAGAATGGAGGTGACAAAATTTCATTTCGAGCATTTAATGAATTTAGAATTAAAAAAAATAAAAAAATCCTAATGTTAGGATAAAAAACTGAGCCTACCTGTCGCTTCTGAGTATATTCCGTGTGACTGCGGACACGGCTTTCCGTGATGTCATCACTTCCTGCGCGCAGGTACATTCGGAAGAAGATAAAGGCACATGGATTGTTGATGAGATGATCGAAGCCTACTGCCGCCTTCATGAATCCGGTTATGTGCATTCTGCGGAAGCTTGGTATGACGGCGAACTGGTCGGCGGCTTATACGGCGTTTCTTTGGGAAAAAGCTTTTTCGGAGAATCCATGTTCTCCCGCGTCAGCGATGCGTCCAAAGCGGCATTTGTCAGACTTGTCGAATACTTGAACGCCTTATCTTTTGATATGATTGACTGTCAGATCAGGACGCGGCACCTGATGAGTTTCGGCGCAAGAGAGATACCCAGAAAACAGTTTCTGGCGCAGCTTCAAAAATCGCTCCTTTCGCCCACGAAAAAAGGGAAATGGGATTTGGAGGAGGGGTCAGGGGTCAGGGGTCAGGGGTGAGAGGGGGGAATCACTCACTCCGAATTCAGCAGAGACGCACTGCCGTGCGTCTCTACGTACCGGCATTGATTATTCGTGTCTCAACGGTGAGCGGAGCCGAACTGTTGCCGGCGGCTTATATGCCAACCGGGTTGAGGATGCGGCCCGCAAACAGAACTGTACCGGTCTCAATATCACGGATAAAGAATATGAAGGGCCGGCTGACTGTGAAAGCTGTCGGTTCTTCCGTGTAAATGCCGCCCATGTCAGCGATTACAGCGGTGGCGGCTGCCGCTTCCGTACCTGCCTCGTCCACGGATATGAAACTTTTGTGCAGGACATCGCCGATGAACAGATCGTGTGTTCCGTCCATTCCGGAAAAATCAGCCCCTGGCCAGGTGAAAGCAGCCGGCATCCCCATCCGGGACAATGTTTCCCGCAGACTGACGGCATCCGACTCATACCTGAATTCAGGCATATCAACCGCCACATATCTGTATTCAAAAGCATCCAGAATCTCATTCAGCCGCTCGGAACTGAGCGAATTTTCAAATTCCTCAAACCGGCCCGGCTCGGGAAGCAGAATGACCATTGATATTTCCCTGCTTTCATACATAAGTTCTGCTACCTGCCAGCCCTCGCCTTCGCCGTAACGAAGCCAGTCGGTCTGTCTCATCATCGGCACTGCCACATCGGTGCCGTCAGACAGATGAAAGTCGCTGTCCCGTGTGAATTCCTCCTGAAACGGACTGCTCCATGCCGCATTGAAATAAATCGCACTGACCAGAACAAGCCGGGTCATCTCTGATATGCAGTCTTCCGGAATCAGGTCTCCGATTCTGCCCTCTGTTTTTTCACTTACCCAGTCATTGATGACGGTCCGGGAGTCCTCCGGCGCATTGACGAAGTCAGTCAGCCGCATTCCCGCTCCGTAGTTTTCGGCAAGCACATCCAGAAAATCCGGCAGAAAAGAATATCCCTTCTGTCCCCATATCGAGTTTGCAATATTCAGTCTGAATCCCTTTTCGTCAAGACTTTCTGCCTCTTTACTCCGTCCGGCAAGTTCGATATCCAGCGCGTTGAAAGCCGGATGAAGACGCTCCTGAGAAAGTGTGAAATGAGACGCCGTCCCCATCTCCTGTTCTGTCTCACCCCGGGTGCCTGCGTAAGTCATCGCAAGTGCGAGCGAAATACTGTAAGGGGAGTAAAACAGATTGCCTTCCTGATTTCGCAGCGCGTGATAAAGATCAAAGGCAAACACGGTGTTTCCGGCGACCAGTTCCCGCAGGTCGCTGTCTGTCACCTCGGGCGAAAGTTCACGGGTTTTCTCCGATTGCAGGACTTCTGTTTCATCTGCTCTCAATATATCACCGGAATTATCTTTCAAGGCAGATTCTCCGATCTCCGGCGTTGAACTGTCATTACCTCCGCAACCCGTAAGAGCCGCAGAAAATGCCATAAGAAATAATGCAACAGCCGCCCGTACAAAATACTTCTCCATTTTAAACCTCCTTGTTTCGCACCACTGAAATTGAGGGGCCGAGGATTTCTTCTGAAACTGTCATTTCGACGAACGGAGTGAGGAGAAACCCTGTAAGTGAGAACTGAGAAGTATTTATTTCTCACTTCTCACTTCTCAATTTAAAGATTTCCCGCTCCGCCCGAAATGACATCAATTTTGTCAGGATATTATGAAAAACACCCCGACCTCTCACTTAATTAATCGGCACCATGCAAATTTCTCCAATGTTCCCGACTGATTAGCAAATCCGACGGGGGATGGTCTGAACATGACTGAAAGTTGCATACGACGTTTAATTATCAATCAATAGTCAGAGTCTGATTCCATGTATGTCCATCTCCATTGACAATCCAAGTGTATCCATACAAAGTTCGATCCCCTGTTGAAGGATTCATTATAGCTAACATAGGCTCGTTAGGATTGGGACAAAAAGCGCACATATTGGGATCAACATAAACATACGCATAAGCAACTACTTCATGCCCATTAGTTGAATACAACCAACGAACTATAAAGGGATCCTGCTCTACACTTATTTCCTGCCAAGCGTCAGATGGAGAGATGTTTGACGAATGATATGTAGCTGACAGCCCCGTATAATATTCTACAATGGTGTGGACACATTTCTTGTCGGAATAGTCTGGATCAAGGCGATTTCCTTCATTGCCCATTCCTGGTTTGGCATACTCAGCAATTATTTGTTGTGGAGTGGTCAATACAGGATCTTGCAGATATATTCCGTAATGTTCAATCATAGCCTGTGAACAGGCATTCCAACACCACCCACTCATTTCTTGAACATATGAACCTAAATACAAACTCGCCATTCCCATAGGGCCGGTGTACGCTCTGGTGCTTCTGGCACGTTTACTGACAACGGATTTTGTTTGTTCCGTCAGGTTCTTCTCAGAAAAAGAGTTTAGTCTTTCAACCATTTTGGAAAGCTTTTTCCGATCTGAAAAATCTGTGCCGCCTTTTTCTGAATACGTTCCTCCCTCTTCTGCCTCTTGAAATGTAAGAGAAGTTAAATGATATGCGCCTTTTTCCGGGATAGTGTACAGATATTCCTTTTCTTGAAAAGAAATCAGTAGCGGATTATAGCCTTCCGAAGCAGGCCAGTTCCGCCTGACTTTTTCCAGTTTTGCTGATAAATTTGCACAACCGAATCCCACTGCCTTCCATTTGCCCTTTACCTTATCTACTATCAGCACGGCTTTCATCTGATCCGCAAGCATAATTGGAAAATACCACATCTGAGTTTCAGATATGAGAGAGGAAACAGTATCTCCCTCCTGATAATCCGATAGAGCCTGAGAATTAATTTTGTGCAGTTTGTAAGGGATGCCTATATACACTTTATCTAAAGAATCAGTTTTCGCAAAACCGAACTCGCCGTCTTCCTGCTGTATCCGGGGAATTATCTCCAGAAAGGCATACATGCCTTGCTCTGCCACCCGGGTCAGTTCGGCATCTTCCGACAAACTGTCCGCCGCTCCTGCCCAGACTGTCGCACCGACAACGAAAGTTGCCGCAAACACCAGAATTATAACATCTCTCAAGATTTTCAATTAGTTTCTCCTTATTCAGTTATGGGTGAAAAAATATTAGATCTGTTTCCGTGTAAAAAAATAGTCCGCACTTCGGGAGAGCATCAGTCATATACTGACCGCTTTGTTCCCTCCTTTCACTTTCATGTAAACCAAGCTTTAGCAAGGCCCAAATAAATTTCATCTATTTCAATCTGTCCGACTCCGTTTAAAACCGTTCTGAGATGATTTTGGATTGAATAACAGGTTATTCCCATAAAAAGATCAACAATTCTGTTATATCTCACTTTTGTTAAAAGCGCCTGCTCATCATTTGCAGGTGCATACATTTTGACAATTTCAGGTGTAGCATCCGGAATTTTTATTTTCTGTCGGTTTGCAGCAGGTCCGATCTTAGCTTTCCGGCTCAACCTGAATTCATAACAGCCTATTCCTGTTCCTATTATAATCCACTCGCATTCTGCCGGCGCTGTCTTATTTATTTTTTCGGGTAAATCCCGTCTGAAGCGATAACTGTAAACAATATCCCCTAAATTCTTTATGCGAGGTATTTTTAGATCGTTACATGCAGTTGCCAGTTCTTCTCTGTCAAAGGGAACACTTCGTGATTTTTCAGTGTGATGTCTGAAAAAAACACTTTCGATCAGCTTATCGTATTTGCTTGCCATTCATGAAACCTGAAAAAATCAACCGTTCCATTGTAAAATAAGGACTTCTTCACGCAGTTCCGATTTTGTCGCGGTTGACTGTCTTGTTCTGAACAAATCCGTCCTTACCACTTCATAGCCTGATGAACGGGCTATATCAGCCAAAATCTGTCCGGTTCGGATCATTATCCTGAGATATGAAGCCTGATCTCCGACCACGTAAGCTAATTTTGCCCCCGGCTTCAATACAGCACGGAGTGCAGACAGATGTCTCGCCATCCCGCCGAAATAAAGACGTGTGACAGCGGCGTACAGCCTTTCAAAACCTGAATTCTTTCCGAGTTCGATTCTCCGTTTTTCAATTCTTTCAGCAATGCTGTTAATTTCTTTATTGTCCGCTATCCATATATCATCATCATCGCCTTTGTAAACACCCCGGGTGTTTGAGCGAATAAGATTTTTTTTAAATGATCTTAACTCGCTTCTGTCTTTCATGAATCCGAGAATAACGGATTCAAGTCTTGTGGTTCTGCTGTAATCCTTTTCATTCGGATAAGGCGGCGATGTGATAACCGCATCAATCGAATTCGGCGGAACAATTTTGCCGACATGGCGTGAATCTCCTGAAAAAACCTTACAGACAGTCATTGTCCGGCCGATAAGCGATTTGATATCCCTTGTCATTTTATTCATCTCAGATAACCATGCACTGATCACCGGAACATCATCTTTTATATTCTTTACACCGACTTCCGGTCCGAAATGGAGATTGCTTATAAAAAAAACAAGTGCTTTGGCCAATGCCAACAAGGCATAGCGGTAATAAGGTTCAATCGTCTTTTTCTCTATATGAGCAAGCAAGGTTAAAACTTTATGCAACGGAAGCGGGCTGACAGAATTCTTAATTAATAGTTTTTCCGATTTTGCTTCAAGGGTTTTCAAAGATATTTTTTTTATATCTCCGCTGAAAGGAATGCAGTCGTCAATGCCTTGTTTTTTCAGTTCATTCAAACTATTATCGGCGATATCTTCAGCATATTGTTTAAGCCGGTCCGGTTTTATATTCCAATCTGTTTTTACAGAACTGGCAAAATGTGCAAAAGGAGCCGCTTCAACGCCGATACACTCAATTCCTCTCAACTTACACTCCACAAGCGTTGTACCGGTGCCGCAGAACGGGTCTAATACTTTATGCTGATTGTTTATTCCGAAATCTTCCAAATAATCTCTCACCAGACGGGGCGGAAATGACAATACAAAACGATACCAGTCATGAAATTTTTTATCTCTTTCATCTAATCGGTTGAGCTGCCTGTTATACTTTTGTTTTTCATGAAAGTCAGGCAGAGTCATCTGGTATTGTCTTGAAAACATATTGCCGTATTCCTTAAAAATTCATTTTGCTTAAAAGGCGGGGCAGACCAAAGCCCCGCCTTCTGTTTTCACCGATATTACTTCCGCCGCTTTTCCAATTCATTGAGAATATGGTTTGCGGAATCGGTGACCGGCGTTCCGGGACCGAATACGCCGACTGCGCCGGCATCGTAGAGATACTGATAATCCGTAGGCGGAATCACGCCGCCGACCACTACCAGCACATCATCTGCGCCTTGTTTCTTCAAAGCCTGTACCAGCGCGGGAACCAATGCCTTATGTCCCGCAGCCAGACTCGATGCGCCTACTACATGAACATCGTTTTCCACCGCCATTTTCGCAGCCTCTTCAGGCGTCTGGAACATGGGGCTGATATCCACATCAAAACCGAGGTCCGCAAAGGCAGTGGCAATGACTTTGATGCCCCGGTCATGTCCGTCCTGTCCCATTTTGGTAACAAGAATTCTGGGTCTGCGCCCCTCTTTTTCCGCAAATACTTCGGTTCTTTTCCTTACCGAACTGATCACTTCACTGTCTCCGTATTCCGCAGCATAGATGCCGGAAATGCACCGTGTGGTTGCCACATAGCGACCGAAAACTTTTTCCATTGCATCTGAAATTTCGCCTACAGTTGCTCTTGCTCTCACTGCTGCAATACAGACTTCAAGAAGGTTCCCGCCGCTTCCGGCAGCTTTCGTGACAGCTTCAATCGCCGATCTGGCCGCATCATTATTCCGTTTTGCCCGGACTTCTTTCAGTCTTGCTACCTGCTCGTCACGGACAGCAGCCGGAACTTCAAGGATTTCGATGTCCAATTTCTCATCCTTGATCTGATACTTGTTCACGCCTACGATGATATCTTTGCCCTTCTCGATCCGAGCCTGTTTCCGGGCTGCCGATTCTTCGACCCGCATCTTGGGCATTCCGGATGCAATAGCCTTTGCCATACCGCCTAATTCTTCGACTTCATCAATGATTTTCTGAGCCTCACGAATAATACCGTCGGTCAGCGCCTCGACATAGTAGGAGCCGCCCAGCGGATCAATCACATGACAGACCTGAGATTCTTCCTGAACGACTATCTGAGTATTTCGGGCGATTCTCGCGGAAAAATCCGTAGGAAGACCGATAGCCTCGTCAAAGGAATTGGTGTGCAGAGACTGGGTTCCGCCCAGCACAGCCGCGAGACATTCCAGCGTAGTCCGGATAATATTGTTATGGGGGTCCTGAGCGGTCAGACTCCAGCCCGAGGTCTGAACATGAGTTCTCAGAACAGCAGATCTCGAGTCTTTGGGGTTGAACTTGCTGACGATCCGATGCCAGAGGAACCGTGCTGCCCGGAGCATGGCAATTTCCATAAAGAAATTCATGCCCACACCGAAGAAGAATGACAGCCTCGGAGCAAAAGCATCAATATCCAATCCGGCGGCGATGGCTGCCCGGATATATTCCAGACCGTCTGCCAGCGTGAACGCGGTCTGAAGCACGGAATCCGCGCCGGCTTCCATCATGTGGTAGCCGCTGATGCTGATCGTGTTGAATTTGGGCATGTTTTTGGAACAGTAGCCGATGATGTCGGAGACAATCCGCATGGAAGGTTCCGGCGGATAGATATAGGTATTTCTCGTGAGATATTCTTTGAGAATATCGTTCTGAATAGTTCCGGTAAGGTCGCTCTGTTTGACGCCCTGTTCTTCCGCTGCCACAATATAACCGGCAAGAATCGGCAGAACCGCGCCGTTCATAGTCATCGAGACGGACATCTTATCCAGCGGAATCTGATCGAAGAGGATTTTCATATCCTCGACGCTGTCAATGGCAACGCCGGCTTTTCCCACATCGCCGAACACGCGGGGATGATCCGAGTCATAGCCCCGGTGAGTCGGAAGATCAAAAGCAACCGAAAGTCCCATCTGACCGGCAGCAAGATTTCTCCGATAAAAGGCATTGGAGTCTTTTGCTGTGGAAAATCCCGCATACTGGCGGATGGTCCAGGGACGGCCCACATACATCGTCGCCATAGGACCCCGGACATATGGAGCCAGACCCGGCAGCGTGTTGACATGCTCCATGCCTTCAAGGTCTTCAGCCGTATATAAGGGCTTGACGACAATGCCTTCCGCTGTTTTCCAGTTGAAAGCTTCCGGTTTTTTTCCTTTGGACTGTTTTTCTACCAGTCCTGCCCATTTCTGAATATTGGGATGTTCTGACATTTCACACTCCTTTTGAAATTGAAAAGTGAGAAGTGAGAATTTTTTTCATTTCTCACTTCTCATTTTCTCATTATCTTTGGCACAATTCGACCAATACGCCGTTGGTGGCTTTGGGATGCAGAAAAGCGATTTTTGCTCCGCCCGCGCCTTTTCTCGGTTTCTGATCAATGAGCTGAATGCCTTTTGCCTTGAGTTCTTCCAGCGCAGATTCGATGTCTTCCACACGAAAAGCCACATGCTGAATGCCCTGGCCTTTCTTTTCGATGTACTTGGCAACGGGTCCGTCCGGCGCCGTGGATTCGAGCAGTTCCACTTCGCTTTCGCCTACCGGAAAAAAGGCGGTGGTCACTTTCTGTTCTTCAACGGTTTCCGCGCCCTCGAATTTGAGGCCCAGAATTGCCGACCAGAAATTCTTTCCTTCTTCGATGCTGTTGACTGCAATGCCGAGATGGTCAATTTTCAAAATTTTCATTTTCTTTGTTCCTTTCATTTCAAGAATTACAGTTAAGACTTTTTTTGTGGCTAAACCATATATGACGATAGTTCAGATTCAACGGGTATTTTTCAGGAAGTTAAAACTTTAAATCTTGCTCTGCCTGCCCTCTTGAATTTCAATCCTCTTCTGATTATTTCGGGCATAGAATATTTATCTTTATGCGGGGTAATAATTCCCAGCCTTGTCAATACATCAATTTCATCCGAACCGAGTCTGAGAGTTTCCTTGTCAAAAGGTATCTGTCGGACATTATCGGGAATATTTCTTATTTTTTCGAAAATATCTTTTAATACGGGAATTTCTGTTTTAATCTCTTCGATTTTCTCGGTACTGCAAGGATCCAGTGCATTTTTTACCGCGGCAGGAGGCATCAGCCTGCCCGGATACTCCTGAATAGTTAAGGCTTTTTCGCTTGAAAAACGGATAAAACGGACGATATCCCGTGCCTGAAGCTGATCGTTAACTGACAAAGCTGCGATTACCCAGTTCACCGTTTTAGCTTCTCTTGAATCAGGTTTTCCGAGCTTTAGTCCCCATAGCGGCTCCAAGGCACTCTCAATATCTTCTTTCGATG
>DYRK01000519.1 GCA_020718785.1 Desulfatirhabdium butyrativorans
GCAATATTATCCGATTTGAATTTTTATGTACACAATTCATTTCACATCAAACGTAATGAATATTCTCTGCACGGGCAGTTTAAGAGCATCCGGGAGTTTGTTCCATCGCTCAAAGAGATATTAAAATGCAGAGATGAAATCAATAAGTCCGGTTATCAGTTGTACTGCGGAAGAGAGATTTCAAATCGTTATATTCTGGATAATGAGAGTTTCCAAGTCTCTATTATGAAGATGCGTCAGACTCCGGATATAAAACGAACGGTTATGCTTTGGATTTCAAAAGAAGGTCCGTTTTGGAATGATTTACGTGAGCATAGTGCGGACGATTATTTTGAATGTAACGGGGAAAACATCATAACCGACACGTCATTGGGAGAAGCCGCATTCCGTATCGCGAATAATCGAAACTCCAGTACCGTCAGCTTCTCTCCTTCAAAATATGAGACAACGCCTCTCAGCGTTACATGGTCCAAAGTAAAAGGCGATAAACAATTCGTAAAAATCCTTAATTTTTGGAAGGTTGATACACTCCAGAAGTACCTCGGGCAACAAAAAGCTCTTATAACGTCCTGGTCTGAATTGATAAACAGATCAAAAAGCGATTTTCCTCACCTGACTTTTTCAGACGATCTTTCCGATTTTCTCAAAGCGGAGCCTTTTAATTCAAGCATTGCTGAGAGAGTAACCGAGCGTCTTAAAATTCTGAATACACTCAAAACATGCTTTGACGATAAAGGAAACATTACGGAGGAAGGAAACGAAATCAAACGAAAATACTTTTGGAAAAAAGAGCCTGCATTTTCAGATGAATCAGAAACAAACAAAAATCGCTTCAGATCAGAACTGACTTTTCAAAAGCCGGACGGAGAACCAATATTCTGCCCATTTCACGGTAAAATTCGCCACCGACAGTTCAGACTGCATTTCAGCTATCCAATAAACCGTGATGAGCCACTTTATATCGCATATATCGGTCCCAAAATTACCAAGCATTAACAAATTGTTATGATTCTCTCATAACCTGCGGAAACAGCATCGGAAGGTATCTATGGACCAAAAAGAACTCCGGGAAACAGAAGACAAATGTATTCAGGAACAGCCTGCATATTGCGTGGCTGCCTGTCCTATTCATCTGGATGTGAGAACATTCATACAGCAGATAAGACAGGGCAAATGGGAAGATGCCCGCAAGACCCTGAATAAAACCATGCCTTTTGCCGGTATTCTAGGGCGGATTTGCGATCATCCTTGCGAAAATCACTGCAAACGGAGAGAAGCTGGAGACCCGGTAGCCATTTCTGCATTAGAGCGATGTTGTGTTCAAAAAGTATCACTACTGCCTAAAATATCTTTTCTGCCCTCCAAAACACAAAAAATTGCCATCCTCAGCGGGGGACTCCGCAGCCTGACCGCAGCATGGGACTTGATTCGTAAAGGATATAAAATACACATCTTCACCGAGCAGAACCGGCTGGGAGAATCTCTCTGGGAATTGCCGGAAACGCTTCTGCCAAGAGAAATAATCATTCAGGAATTCTCTGTACTGGAAAAACTGGGCGCGCAGATTCATCCGAATGCAGCAAAAGACATAGAATTTTTTAAAGCAAACCCGAATTCAAAAGAATTTGACGCGCTTTACTCTCCGCCGGAAAATGATGAACAGCATCTGCTCTTTTCGCCTATAGGTGAAGCGCTGGAAGGACGGAAAGCCGCTGTCACCATAGATCGGCAGATACAGAAAGTCTCGCTGACCGCGGGGCGGGAAAAAGAAGGACCATACAAAACCCGTCTCTTTACTTCCATAGAAAATATTGCTCCGCTGCCGCTTACTCCCATGTCTCATCCTGAAAGTGGCTATACTCCGGAAGAAGCAATTCAGGAAGCCGAAAGATGTCTGCAATGCCAATGTCTCGAATGTGTCAAAGCCTGTGTGTATCTCGAACATTTCAAAGGTTATCCGAAAAAATATGCCCGTGAAATTTACAACAATGAATCCATAGTTATGGGAGAACGCAAAGGAAATACGCTGGTCAATTCATGCAGTCTGTGCGGTTTATGCGAAGTGATATGCCCCAATGACTTTTCAATGGCGGATGTTTGCCGAAATGCCCGGGCAAGTATGGTGAAACGGAGTAAAATGCCGCCATCCGCCCATGAATTTGCGCTCAGAGACATGGCTTTTTCCAACGGTGAAAAATTTGCCCTGTCAAAGCATGAGCCGGGACATGAGAAAAGCGAATATCTCTTTTTTCCCGGATGCCAGTTAAGCGCGTCTTCACCGGCGCATGTAGAAACAGTTTATGATTTTCTGCGAAGTCATTTAAACGGCGGCGTAGGGCTGATGCTAAGATGTTGCGGCGCGCCCGCGGACTGGGCTGCCCGTGAAGATATGTTTCAAGCCGGTCTTGAGGCATTGCAGACTCAGTGGGAGGCATTGGGCAGACCGGAGATGATTCTTGCCTGCTCCACCTGTTACAGCATTTTTAAGAGCCGTTTATCTCATATTAACATCATATCCTTATGGGAGATATTGGAGAAATACTACGCCTTTCCTTTGTCAAAAAATATCCCTAACAGATGTCTCGCCTTGCATGATCCCTGTACTGCCCGGCACGAAGCCCGAATCCGGGAATCGGTTCGCTGTCTGTTAAGAAATGCAGGGTATAACATCGAAGAATTGAAATACAGCGGAGAACAGACGACTTGCTGCGGTTACGGGGGACTGATGTCCAACGCTAATCCTGCGTTGGCAAAAGCAGTGATTCAAAGACGGGCTGAAGAAAGTGAATCCGATTTCGTTGCTTATTGTGCAATGTGCCGGGATGCGCTGGCATCTGCGGGAAAACGGACGCTTCATCTCTTAGATATTCTCTTTCCCTTTGATGATGCTGATCCGGCGAGTCAAAAACCGCCCACTTATTCTCAGCGACACGAAAACCGGGCAAGGCTGAAAGATCAGTTATGTAAAAGACTTTGGAAGGAGAATGTCTCGGATATGGCAGACCATGAAGATGTGATGCTGAATATCGCTCCTGAAGTTGAGAAGCAGATGGATGAACGGCGGATTCTCAAATCAGATATTCAGAAAGTGATCCGATATGCAGAAGAGAGCGGAGATCGCTTCTACAATTCCAAAACAGGACGCTGGCTTGCGGTTTACAAACCGGTGAATGTTACTTATTGGGCGGAATATTCCGTATCCTATACGGGAGTCGTGATTTATAATGCCTATTGCCATCGTATGGTTATTGCCGAGGGGAAAAGATGAGTCAGTATTATGAGACATCTTTGCTTGAAGACTGGAACTGCGCCAAATGCGGCGCCGCATTAAAACCCGCAAAAGTGGATATTGCCTATATGGGGAGTCAGTTCACCATTGAATTGCCGAAATGCGAAACTTGCGGACTGGTTCTGATTCCCGAATCGCTGGCAACGGGCAAAATGGCGGAAGTGGAAAAGATTCTGGAAGATAAATGACAGCATGGCTTTATGAAGATTCCCGAATCCGTGCAGTCACCGGAATGACGCTCCGTCCCGGAGGATTTGTTCTGACAGATCGGGCAATCACAGCGTGCAGTCTTCCCGAAGGTGCAAAGATTCTTGATTTAGGATGCGGTTTAGGCGCAACGGCTGAATATCTGAGACAGAAGTATCACTTCAAAGCTTTCGGAACAGACAAATCAGGGCATTTTTTAACGGAAGCCAAGACACATCATCCGAATTTGCCGCTATTTCAAGCTTCGGCGCAGACTCTGCCTTGCAGAAGCGAAAGCCTGAATGCCGCGATATGCGAGTGTGTTCTCTCTCTGATCCGTCCGGTTCAGCAGACATTAAAAGAATTATATCGGGTTCTTGTGCCGGGGGGATGGCTCATCATCACGGACATGTACCTGCTGGATTCGGGAAATTCCTGTGGTAAAGTTGAAATTCAAACAGATCATACTGTTTCTTGTCTCAATGGTGCGGTATCTCAGCAGGAGACAACGCAGCGGATTCATGACGCCGGATTTGAGATATTGCTGTGGGAAGATCATTCCCGGTATTTGAAAGAATTAGCGGCAAAGTTAGTGTTTGAGGGAATTCCTCTGCCCGGAATATGTACAAAGCCGTGCTATTACCTGATGATTGGAAGAAAAGGGTTCGGGGTTCGAGGTGAGGGGTTAGGGGATTACCTCGAACCTCTTACCTCTTACCTCTTACCTCTTACCTCTCACCCCGAACCTATCCGAAAGGAGACAAATGACGCCGAATGACATTCTTTTCCAGATGCT
>DYRK01000520.1 GCA_020718785.1 Desulfatirhabdium butyrativorans
GACAGGAATGTCCGACCCGCCGGATTTTTCCCGGTCAGACAGGAATGTCCGACCCGCCGGATTTTTTTTCTCAACTCGTAACTCCTGTCAATATCAGAATGATTTATGAATTTCAACCTGAATTTTAAACGGTACTTACCGCCTGTTCCAGGGTTTCATCGGAAAAATCACCGATGTGTCCGTGAGATCGGACGGATAAATCCGCTTGTATTTGCCGCCCTGCATCTGGGTGATGACATGCTTTGCCCTTATGTTCTGACCGCCTGTGGCAAAAGCCACTTTGCCGCCTATGGAAAGAGGGGATTCCCATTCATGGATACGGAGAGCCTCCGCGACTTTTTCAGTATCGAGGTCGCCGGCGGTTTCAATTGCCTGGGCAAGAACAAACAGGGCCACAGCTTCCTGAATACTGCTGCTGTCAAACTGGACTGCGGAATCACTTTTGCTTTTAAAGATTCGCTCAACCGCTTTCACCGAGGGCATCAGGGGGGCAACGTCCGGGGAATATGCCGCACTGCCCATGAAGCCTTCAGCGTCCGCTCCCAGTTCCTTTGCGATCAGTGCGTCCTGATAGCCGCTGCTGTAATTCAGCACAGCTTTTGGAAGCCAGTTCATCTGTTTCATGGTCCGAACCCATAAGGCATAATCTGCACCCGGACACGCCGCAAAGACAATATCGGGTTTTTTAGCCATCAGCATCCTGACCTGATTGCCGATATCCGCGGACCCGGGATTGAAAGGTATATCCGCAACCACCTTGAATTCCCCTTCTTCCGCGGCGTTTTTGCCGAAACCGTCATTTCCGTAAATAAACCCGACTGTCTGCAAATCAGCGTTTTCCGTTTTGTTCAGCCAATTTATCATCTCGACAAACTCGGCAGATTCGGTTTCGTTGGTGGCTGCTATGCGGAAGAAATATCTGAAGCCGCGTCTGGTCAGGTTCACGGCGTCCGAAGACCCGCATAGAAAGATTTTTTTCTTCCGTTCTGCCACAAAGCTGGCTCTCTTGGTTACTTCGTTATTATAGCAGCCGATAAGAGCATACACGCCTTCTTTGTCGAAAAGACGTTCGGCTTCGGATTTTCCAAGCTCCGGATTATTCTTATGATCCGCATGGACGAGGACAATCCTGTATCCGTCTAAAAGCCCTGCTTTATCTGCCAGCGGCACATCAATTCCTTCGTATTTGCTGTTGATGATCTCCGCGGCTGTTTCCACTGCTGCCCGGCACTGCTGCCCGGCAGTAGTGGTCAGGGGAAAAAGAGTTCCGATTTTAATCGCTTTTTCAGCCCAGGACGCGGAACTGCCGGACAGCATGAATGCTGCTGTCAGAATCTGCAGCATTTTTATTAAACTTTTTCCGTCATCTCCTTGTTTCATTTCCTCCTCCTTTTTTTAAGCTTATTGATTTTAGGACTTACGCACTTGAATTTATTTTCCTGATTAATTGATATTCAGCAGATCGAAAAGTTTTTCCGAAATAATCGGAAATGCCCGCTTGGGATTGACAAATCCCAGGCATTTCCGGCGCCGAAGGAAAAAAATGACCGTCAATCCGCCGGTAGCGGATTTCTGGCAGAGCGATGTTCAATTCAGAAAATTGTCAAATCCGTAAAATAACTTTGCAAATCGTTTTCAGTAAGGATAATCTCTGCCGGAAAGTATATGATATATCCTGTCAGATAAGCGATATTTATAAGGATTGTCAAGTGATTTTTTATTCCGATGGATTTGCGGAACATGGCAGTTCGTGCGAAACCGGCTGTCTCAGCCGCTGTTGCAGAACAGGCAGCACCGATTCGCAGAAAAACAGGCAGAAGTCGTCGCGGTACTGTCTGATATTCTTTACAATGCAGTGATCGTCCGGCGTATCGCTCACGAACTTGAAAACATAACAGTCGGTCCCGAACCGCCTGCATGTCTGAACCGCGGACGCGCCTTCCATGTCCGCCAACTGCGCCTTTAAAGCCAGTTGTCCGCGTTCCGCGGAAGTGACTGCGGGTTTGTCCTGTGTCGCAAGGCTTGCAAAAGAAAAGCCTTCAAGCAAATTGGGGATATGCTCGTGAAATATGCCGGATCCGAGAACAGGTCTGTCCGGTTCGATGATTTTACTGATCTGGCATATTCCTTTCAGGGAAACGGAACGGTCGGTCGCGCCGGCAGCCCCGAGATTGCAGACACAGTCCGGAGCATATCTCAGAAGAAGATAGCTGCATGCCATTGCCGCATTGGCTTTTCCTATGCCTGAGATAATGAGAACGACATCCTCATTTCCACAGATTTCAAAAGGCTTTTTCTCATACTCTTTCAGCGAAAGCCTGACGATAAAAGGATGCGCTTCCAGCATGGTGGCCATCAGAAGACCGGTCACAGAATGTTCCGGCATCGCAACATTTCCTCTGCTTTCCGAATGGACCTCATGCCGGTTTCGCCTAAAGATACGGTGAAGTCATTCACATAAAGAGAAATATGATTTTCTATTACAGTATCATCGAGTTCCTGAGCGTGGGACCGGATGAAGTCACGTGAGACATCGCGGTGTCCGAATGCGTAAGTCACGGAATGTCTGATGACAGATTCGACAGTTTGTTTGCGGCAAAGGGTTTCGGAATCATTTCGGATGGCAATGCAGCCCAGCGGAATGGGCAGATTTGTCTCGGATTCCCACCATTCTCCGAGATCAGCAATTTTCATGCAGTCATATTCATTATAAACAAAGCGGCCCTCGTGGATAATCAGCCCTGCATCGAATTCACCGGACTGCACTCCGGGCAGAATCCGGTCAAAGCGTACCGGAATAACATTCCAAATTTCGGGATTCCACAGTCTGAGCAGCATATAAGCAGTAGTATAGATTCCCGGAACGGCAATTCTGGCATCCTCCGGATGTTTGAGGTCTGATTTCGCCACCAGCAGGGGACCGCATCCGAATCCCAGAGCCGATCCCGAATCCAAAATGGTGTAGCGGTCTTTAAGAAGCAGATAGGCATAAAAAGAGAGCTTTGTAACAGGAAGCAATCCTTTGAACGCCTTTTGATTCAATGCTTCCACATCATCAATATACGGAATAAAATCAAATCCTTTTGTCTCAATGAGATGATGAATCATGGCGTGAAAGGCAAAGGTGTCGTTAGGGCATGAGGAAAAGCCGATTACTATGTCTTCTGTCTCATTTTTCATATAAAGCTCCTTATCTCCCGATACATGGAATCTCTCTGCACAGGGATTTTTCCGGTGTCCCGGATAAGAGCGATCATACCGTCCATAGTGATTCGGGTTTCAATGCCGGTTGCCTTGACTACGACTTCTTCCGTGAGAACTCCGCCCATATCGTTTGCACCCATTGTCAGAGCGATCTGCGCCAGTTTTACTCCTTCGGTGAGCCATCCGGCCTGAATATGAGTGATATTGTCGAGAAATATCCGGGCAATCGCTACCATTCTCAGATAATCCAGTCCGGTGGCAGGCTGAATATGCTCCATAGCAGTACGGGCAGGCGAAAATGACCAGGGGATAAAGGCTTTTAAAATGCCTGTTTCATCCTGAATATCACGTATGACTTTCAGATGAGCAATACGTTCTTCAAGGCTTTCGCCCATACCGTAAGTCATAGTAGCGGTGGAGGTCATCCCGTGGCGGTGAAGGGTTCGGATCACTTCGCACCATTCCTCACGGCTGCATTTTTTCGGACTGACGCTGCTGCGGATTCTGTCCACCAGCAGGTCCGATGCGCCGGGAACAGAATTTAAGCCCGCGTCTTTCAAAGATTTTATGACTTCACTCAGACTCAGTCCGCTTTTACGTGCAATATGAACCAGTTCCGAAGGTGAAAAGGAGTGAAGATAAATATCTGGAAACCGCTCCCTCACGGTTCTGACCATTGAGACATAAAAATCCAACTGAAAATCCGGATGCAGACCGCCCTGAAGCATGACCTGCGTGCCGCCGCCTTCGATCAGTTCTTCTATTTTCCGACATATCTCATCCGATGAAAGCGAATATGGCTCCACCCGCCCCGCGAGTGCATGGTACGCGCAGAAACGGCATCGGGCTTCGCAGATATTGGAGTAATTGATGATACGGTCTATGATAAAAGCGACCCGTTCTTCGGGAAAAGCCAGCTTCCGGCGATAATCTCCCGCACTGCCGAGAGAGATAATATCCCAGCCGAAAAGCATCAAAGCCTGTTCCGGAGTGATGCGTTTTCCTTCGTATATGTCGAGTTTGAGTGTATCGGATTCATTCATTTTCTGAGTTATCCTGTCTGA
>DYRK01000048.1 GCA_020718785.1 Desulfatirhabdium butyrativorans
CTGTTTATCTGCCTGATAATTATCGCCATATCGTGCAGCACACAGAAAGAACCCGTAAAAATCGGCTTTGCAGGTCCCCTGACCGGACAGAAATCCATGCCGGGGATTTACGGCAGAGACGGGGCATTGCTGGCTGCGGAGGAGATCAGCAATAACGGCGGAATTGACGGGCATCCCATAGAACTGATTATAAAAGATGACAGACATGATCCGGCCGAGGCTCTGAAAGCAGACAGGGAACTCATCTCCGAAGACGTGGCGGCGATTATCGGCCATCTGACCAGCGAAATCACGGTATCGGTACTCCCCTTTATCAATACTCAGAATATTCTGATGATAAGCCCCACCAACAGCAGTTCGGAATTAGCCGGAGCAGATGACCGCTTTCTCCGCATTCATCCCCATCACAGCAGAGAATCCCAAAAAAAGATAGCTGATTTCATGCTGAATACAAAGCACGTAAAACGTATCGCCGCGGTTTATGATCTTTCAAACAAATCCTATTCCGAATCTCAATATTACAGTTTTAAAAGCGCGTTTGAAGAAATCGGCGGGCAGATTGTCGTCAGCCGGACATTCTCATCCGAAGAAAAGAAAAGTATGTCCGATCTTATAATCGATATCAGCGCATATCAGCCTCAGGGAATTTATCTCGTGGCAAATTCCGCAGATGCTTCCATGCTCATCTTTCATATCCGCAGACTGAATCTTCCCTGGGAAATTCTGTGTGTCGGATGGATTATGACAGAAGAGTTTCTCAGACACGGCGGCGCAGCCTTGGAAGGCATTATTTTTACAACGGTATTTGACGAAAACAGTCAGAAAGAAACCTTTCTGGAATTCAAAGAAAAATTCAAAGCGCGCTTCGGCAAAAATCCGAATATGTTTGCCGCGTACAGTTATGAAACCGTTTATGCTGTCGTTACGGCACTCAGACAGAATCCCGATCCTTACGAACTGAAACAGACTCTCCTGCAAATCAGAAAATTTAAGGGCTTGCAAAGCGATTTCGAATTTGATAAATACGGAGATGTGAAACGTGATTTTTTTATTTCCACAGTGAAAAATAGAAATTATGTAATGATAAAATAGAGCAATAGTTATGAAACTGCCTCGCAAGCTCAGGAACCTGCTGTTTCTCAGTTTTATCGGAAGCGGAGTGCTTCCGCTGATAGCCGTAGGCATCATTTCTCTGGAACTGACCGATCAGATTCAGGCTGAAGATATTTCTCAGAAAAACCTGCTGATCGCCCGTTCTTCGGCGGCTCAGGTCCGATCATGGCTGGCTTCGAGAGCAGATTTTCTCAGACAGGTTGAAACGGTCATATCCGAAAGGCAGAAATACGGAGGCATGTTTCAGACCGATGCGTATCTGGACATGCTCATCAACAGTAATTTCGACTTTGAAGCCATCTATGTGTTTGACGATAAAGGGATTGTTCTGAATACAGGGCTTTCTGCTCTGATTCCCTGGCAGAAAAAAGATTTTGCAGGAATCCGTCTGAGCGATGATCCTTACTATAAAATCGGAGCCGATACCCGCGGCGTAACCTGGTCCGATACTTTTTTTTCTTTTCATTCGGGCCGTCTGACCGTCAATATCGGAATGCCGATTATGCTCGGAAACATCAAAGGAAGCCTTATCGGAAGTCTGAACCTGAATGTTTTGAAAAAGATATTGCATTACGATCTCAGCGAAGCCTGCGAAAACGACGGAGCCTGCGGATTTATAACTAACCGGAAAGGCGTGCTGATCGCACATCCTGATGAAAAATTGGTTCGGGAACAGTACAATCTCAGCCGTTCT
This sequence comes from Desulfatirhabdium butyrativorans, assembly GCA_020718785.1. Classification (GTDB taxonomy): domain Bacteria; phylum Desulfobacterota; class Desulfobacteria; order Desulfobacterales; family DYRK01; genus DYRK01. The sequence continues at coordinate 1,808 of DYRK01000048.1, forward strand.
GATATTGTGGGCAAAGGATTATCGGGCTTTGAGGGAACCTGCCGGACTATAGAAAATCGGCAGGATTTTCTCGTCAGTATTGTCACAATTCCTGAAACCGGCTGGCTGATCTGTTTTCAGCAGTCGTTGCGGTCTGCGTTTCGGATAAAGCGCATTACATTGAAAATTTTCCTTGCCGGAATTGCAGTGACAGGGATATTGATGATTATTGCCGCGTGGAAATCCGTGACCGGAATCCTGATTCCCCTCCGGCTTCTGACCGACGCGGCTGAACAGGTCGGCGCCGGAAATCTCGATTTTCAGATCGCATACGGCAGCGACAACGAACTGGGAATCCTTGCTTCGGCATTCAATCAGATGACGCTTAATCTGAAAACATCTTACGAATCGCTCATGACAGAGGTTTCGGAGCGTGAGAAACGTGAAGAACAGATCCGGCGTCTTGCTCATCATAATGAACTGATTTTAAATGCCGCGGGCGAGGGAATCTGCGGATTGGATATGGACGGAAATGTCACATTTGCAAATCCTGCCGCGGCAGAAATGACCGGCTATGAACCGGACGAACTGCTCGGAAAGAATCTGCATGAGCGGATTCATCACTCCGAAGCGGACGGCTCTCCTTTTCCGCCCGCATCCTGCTGTATCTGCAATTCTATGAAAAGCGGCTGCTGCGTGAATGTCAGCGATGAAATTCTTTGGCGAAAAGACGGCTCAAAGTTTCCGGCTGAATACGCCGGCAATCCGATTATCAAGGAGGGCAAAGCTGTCGGAGCAGTAGTGACGTTCCGCGATATTACGGCTCGGAAAAATGCCGAAGAAAAGCTCAGGACAGCCCTTGCAGAAAAAGATACCCTGCTGCAGGAGTTGTATCATCGCACCCGCAACACGATGCAGGTGATCAGTTCCATGATGAAATTCCGCTCACTGTCTGTTAAAGATGAATATGTTGCCAATGTATTCAATGAGATGGAAAACAGAATACAGGCAATGTCGCTGGTTCATAACAAGCTCTACGAATCCCGGAATCTGTCAGGCATCAGTCTGAAAACATATATCGCCGATCTTTCAGCGATGCTGACAAAAAGCTATCGCGTATCATCCGATAAAATCCGGATGGTTTTGGATACAGAAGATGTGTATGTCCTGATTGATACCGCTGTTCCCTGCGGACTGATTCTCAACGAACTGATTTCCAACGCGATAAGACATGCTTTTCCCGGTGAACGTCAGGGAGAAATCAGGATATCTCTCCGTGTGACCGATGAGAAAGAGATTATTCTGAGCGTTTCTGACAACGGCATCGGGCTTCCTCAGAATTTTGACACAGGAGCAGGCGGCACATCGGGAATTCAGACTGTTTTTCTTTTAGGAGAATATCAGCTCCGGGCCCATGTGAAATTCGAATCGCGCAACGGATTGAAGTGTCAGATATGTTTCAAAGATAATTTATACAAAGCGAGAGTATAATTAATGACAAAAATTATGGTTGTCGAAGACGAAGCCCTGTCTGCAATGATTATGTGCAAAATATTGGAAAACCGGGGTTATACCGTATGCAAACCCGTTGCCACCGGAGAAGAGGCTGTGGTTTCCGCTATAGCGGAAAAACCGGACATTATCTTCATGGATATATGTCTTGCCGGTGAAAAAGACGGAATTCAGGCTGCTCAGGAAATCGGCGAAATATATAATATTCCGATTATATTTGTCACCGCATATTCGGATACCGATGTGAAAAAACGGGCAGAACGGCTGAAACCTGCCGCGTATCTGAATAAACCAGTAGGAATAGATCAGATGCAGTCGGCAATCGAGGCTGTATTGTCCGGAGTGCTGAAATGAAATTTTAGCACATATTCTGTCCGGAGTGCTGTGTGCTAAACCTATCTTATAAAATTGGCATTTCAGCACTCCGGAAGAGAATATGCGGATATCTGGGCTGTATCTGTTGTGTGCTAAACCTATCTTATAAAATTGGCATTTCAGCACTCCGGAAGAGAATATGCGGATATCTGAGCTGTATCTGCTTCATAAGTTTCGGATCTGATACGGCTTTATGCAGTGATCTGACTTGAGATATTTGCTTCAGTGTCAGCCCTTTGACTTTCCGCAAATTGACTCCTGCAAGGTCTGCGCCTATAAGCACGGCATTTGCAAGATTTGCTTCCTGAAGAACGGCATTTCGGAGAACAGCCCGCCATAAATCTGCTTTTCTCAGGTCTGCTTTCCAGAGAACAGCATTGCAAAGATCGGCACCTGTGAGATCAGCTTCCCGGAGAACAGCCCCCTGCAAATCCGCAGTGATAAGATTGGCTCTCCATAAATCCGCACCAGTGAGATCGGCATTCTCGAGATTTGCGCCTGTGAGATCGGCAAGGCGCAGGGTCGCGCCTCTGAGGTCTGCATTCCGGAGATCGGCTTTCCCCAAACCGGCAGCCGTAAGGTCTGCGCCCCGGAGATCGGCATTCTGCAAATCCGCAGCTGCGAGATCGGCTTTCCTGAGATCGGCTTCCCTGAGATCAGCTTCCCGTAGATTGGCTCCCCGCAGATTGCCTTCGCAAAGATAAGCCTTTTTGAGATTGACTTCCATCAGCACGGCATTCCGAAGATCGGCGCGCCACAGATCTGTTTCCTGAAGATTCGCTTTCCAGAGAACAGCATTCCTGAAATCAGCTTCGGGAAGATCGGCATTGCTGAGTCTGATGCCCGAAAGCAGGGCGTTTCGCAGATTTTTTCCCCGGAAGTCACAGTTTCGATATTCGGCAAGTTGATGTTTGTCTCTCATAAGTTTCTCCGTAAAACGATTTTTCTCGTTGATTTTTTCTCGTTCCCAAGCCCCACGTCTGCAACGATTTTTCTCGTTCCCAAGCCCCAGCTTGGGAACGCACTTGCCGGGGAAGCCCCGGCTTCCCGTGACGGGAGACTGCCCGAAGCTTGGGTTTCGGGCGCAGACGCGTTCCCAAGCTGGGGCTTGGGAACGAGAAAAAGTTAGTAAAAATTTCCTCAGACCACAGACACGCGCCTGAGAAGATCAGGATCATCGAGCAGTCTGCCGGAACCTGCGGCAACGGTTGTCAAAGGGTTTTCCGGAACTCTTATCGGAAGACCGATTTCTTTTTCAAAAAATTTATTCAGATTCTTCAGCAAAGCCACGCCGCCGGTCAGTATAATTCCTTTTTCGACAATATCTGCGGTCAGTTCCTGAGATGTCCGGTCCAAAACCATCTTGACAGTCTCGGCAATACTGTCAATCTGCTCTGAAATCGCTTCCCGGATTTCCACGTCATTGACAGTTATGATTCTGAATTTCTCCGATACCAGATCCCATCCTTTGACTTCCATTGTTTTCGGACAAAGGGGATCAGGCTCTGCATCTCCTATGGAAATTTTGATTTCTTCGGCAGTTCTTTCGCCGATATCGAAACTGTATTTTTTTCTGATATAGCGTTGAATCGAAAGGTCCATTTTGTCTCCCGCGATTCTGAGCGATCTGCCTGAGACAATACCGGCAAGAGAAATCACAGCGATATCGGTTGTGCCGCCGCCTATATCAACAACCATGCTGCATACCGGATCAATGACTGAAACATCCGCTCCGATGGCAGCAGCCATAGGTTCTTCGACGAGAAACACTTCCCGTGCCCCGGCTTCGGATGCGATTTCTTTGACTGCCCGTTTCTCCACAGAACTGATTCCGGATGGAACTGCTACGATAATTCTGGGTCTGAAAAGTCTGATACCGGTACGAACTTTTGCGATAAAATATCTGAGCATGACTCCTGCCACGTCGAAATCGGCAATCACACCGTTACGCATCGGGCGTACAGCCTTTATATTCGGAGGAACTTTTCCGATCATTTTTTTGGCATCCATGCCTATCGCTAAAATCTGTTTTCTCATACCGGGGCTTTCATGTATCGCTACCACGGACGGTTCATTCAATACAATACCCTTTTGTTTCATATAGATAAGCGTATTGGCAGTCCCCAGATCAATAGCCATGTCTTTTGAAAATACCGAAAACAGAGAAGCGATCCTGATGAATGACGAAACACGGACGCCGGGTACGACTGCTCTTTCAGTTTCTTTTTCAGTGTTTATTTTAAGTGCTGCCGGTAATGTCGGCACTGCGTTCAGAGCCAGATCACATTGCATGGTAGAGTGTTTCCTCAAATTTTCATCGCATTCACGGCATATTACAGAGTTGTCGCGGACAGAAGCGGTTTCAGGACTGCCGATTATGCGTTTGCAATTTCCGCAGATTTTTTCAAAAATCTGCTTTTCATCCGCTTTTTCAGAATTTTTTTTCACAAGAAAACGACTGCTGCATTTCTGACATCGGGCATAAGTCCCTTTTTCATTAATCTTCGATTCCGCAACCCGATAGCCGGTTCCGCATTCCGGGCATCGGACACCCATTATATTGTCCCGTGTTTTCCGATACTTGTCGGATGTCTTGCAGACAGCAGATTCCGAGTTTTTGATATTCCCGGACTTGCCGGGATTTCCAATATCTGGAGCCGGATATCCGTCGGAATACGAATTTTTTTTATAATTGAGATGGTTGTTGATTAAAAGCATAAATCCATCCTCTCTTTGCCTTCATTCCTGATGTCTGCTATCTTGCATAAAGCAAAGAAAGAATTCAATGGGGCAGAGAGAGTATTCAGGGGGAGGGAATATACTGCCCGCCAGCATAATTTGCGCTTTCGTAAAACGATTTTGCAAATCGTTTGCCCATTAAGCTACGAGGAACACACAGAAATTTATTGTCCTCGGATGCAGTCTGCTTTTTCATTGAAATCTATAGGGTCGGAAAATGCCTTCTGAGAGGAGAAAAACTGCCGAATCTCTTCGGCTTCCATAGGTCTTGAGAGATAAAATCCCTGCCCGCACGGGCATTTCAGAGCTTTGAGTCTTTCGATCTGAAAGCGCGTTTCTATGCCTTCGGCAATCACGTCCATTTTCAGATGCGAAGCCAGCAGCATAATGGTCTGAATTATTTTTGAATTCTTGTCGTCTGCCATTCCCATCTGACTCACAAAAGAACGGTCAATCTTCAGTGTGTCAAAAGGAAACTGATGCAGATAGCTCAGAGACGAATATCCTGATCCGAAATCGTCAATAGCCAGACAGATTCCCATATTCTTCAGATTCTCCAAGGCAGAGAGGATGGTACGGGTATTATCCATCATAATGCTTTCCGTGACTTCCAGTTTCAGCCGTGCGGGATTGATCCCGGATTCTTTTGTGATGCGCCGGATTTCCGCGATAAGATCGCCCTGGAGAAATTGTCTCACAGAGATATTGACGCACAGAGAAAAGGGAATATCCGGAGGAAGATTTCTGATATATTCCGCTATCCGGAAGCAGGCTTCCTCCAATACCCATATACCCAGCGGCACAATCAGACCGGTTTCTTCTGCAAGAGGAATAAACTCCATCGGAGGAATCAGCCCTTTCCGCGGGTGACGCCAGCGGACTAAGGCTTCAAGTCCCACGAGACAATTGCTTTCAAGATCAATCACCGGCTGATAATGAAGTACGAATTCCTTCCGGTTCAAGGCATTTCTCAGATCGGTTTCAAAGGTGAGCCTTTTGACAGCCTGTTCCTGCATTTTTGAGTCAAATACGCGGTAATTGCCTTTTCCCTCTGTTTTTGCCCGGCATAAGGCGGTTTCCGCATCCCGGACAATCTGATACGCGGCCCGATATTCGGGAGAACCGTAAGCAATCCCGATGCTTGCGGAAATAAAAATATCGCAGCCGTCAACATGGATCGGCTCTGAAAAAAGCCCCTGAATGTCTTTTGCAATTCTGACAACACTTTCTTCATCTCCGACAGCATCGAGCAGAATGAGAAATTCGTCTCTTTCAAGGCGGCACATAGTATCGGATTTGCCGAGAAAAGCGGACAAAAGCGATGCCACAATCCGGATAGCCTCGTCTCCGGCAATGTGTCCTAATCCTTCGCTGACAATTCTGAAGCGGTCAAGATCAAGAAACAAGAGCGCATATCGGTAATCTTTTATCCGCCGCATTCGCTCAACCGCCTGTGAAACGCGGTCAAGAAAAATTTTTTTTCCGGGAAGCTCGGTCAGGACATCAAAAAACGCATGACGCCGCAGCCGGGACTGGCTTTCTTTTCTGTCCGCCACATTACGGATGTGCAGCATAATTCCCTTTACCGCTGGGTTTCTGCGGAAATCAGCGACCCATGCCTCCAGACGGACCCACTGTTTTTCCTTGTGTCTGACACGGAATTCGAAAAGCGGCATATCCGACGGCTTGTGAATGAGTTCTTTTAAAATTTTCCTGCACTGTCCGAGGTCTTCGGCGTGAATAAATTCGTCTGCATTTCTCCCGTATAATTCCTCCGGACTGAAACCTGAAATGCTTTCAAACGAGGAACTGACAAACAGAATTTTTCCTCTGTCGTCGGTTATCATTATCATATCCGGGTCATAACACATGCTTGAATCTCCGAGTAACGCAATATTTCAGAAACGTGATTCCGGAGTGCAAAAATTAAGCGGAGCGGTTTTTTGCATAGATACACGGCGCACGGTGCAAGGTGCAAAAAATCGCTGCGCTCTATTTTTGCACTCCGGATACTCAGCAGATCGAAAATGCCCCCTGACCGAATTGACAAATCCGCGGAAAATGCCTGGGATTTGTCAATCCCAGGCGAGCATTTCAGGAGAACTTTTCGATCTGCTGATACTGTTTTACTTGCCTTTCAGCACATCCGTCATCGAATACACTTTTCCTTTTATTCCCTCAGCGGCTTTTTTGGACAGAAACACTGCCGCATCAAGGGTACCGCGGGCATAGGCATCTCTGCCGTTGATATTGTGGGTAAATTCGAATTTGAGGCTTTTATCTTGAGAAACAAGAGTATAGGTATGCCAGCCATGCCCTTTCAGACAGTCTTCCGGGATACCCCATACGGATTTCTGAATCTCCGGATCGCGTTCCTTTACGATATCGTTTTCCGAAAAGGAAATCCCCATTTTGTTGAAATACTGAACCATGGATTTGGCTGTCCCGCTGGTGTCGGCTTTTCCCTTCTGATGACTTTCTTTGATTTCAAGGGAATAGCCTTCAAACAGACCCGGAAAAGTATCCGCGGCATATTCCATCATTGCCTGAAAGCCCACAATCTGTTTTGCCATATTCGGCGCAATGACCGCGGAAATGTCAGAGCCTTTCACGGTTTCAGACAGACGCTTCCTGTCGCCGCCCGTGGTTCCCATCACAAAGGGAAGGCTGTTTCTGCAATAAAATTCGGCATTCGCGTTTACAGCAGATGGATGCGTGTAATCCGCAGTTATAAACGCGCCTTCTGATCTTTTTATGTCTGCGATGATCTGATCTCGCGTATCAGGCCGCGTCAGCCGGATGGCAAGCCCCGCGATAACATATTCGGATTCCGTGATTTCAGGACCCGTAAACGACCAGGGCATCAATTCGAATCTCTCATCCCTGAGCGCATGTTCTGCCGCATTCACGGCCATATTTCCGGGAATACCGTTGACCATGAGTTTTATCCGCTTCATATTCAGTCTCCTTTTTCGGAATATTATAAAAAAATATTCCCTTTTTCAACGGGAAATTTCTTAACTCATGTTACACACCTGTCATTCCTGCGGACCGCCTGAATCTGCGTCCGGCTGCGTAACATCAGTTCTTAAAAATAAAAAATAATTTTCATAGCCGCTCCCGGCGGATTGACGGTCATTTTTATCCTTTGGCGCCGGAAATGCACCGGATGAAAATCCGAAAAAGTCGGGAACGTAAAACCAGTAACTTATGATGATTTACATGGGAGAAGTATTTTCTTAAAACCGGAAAATCACTTCCGAAAGAGGACTTTTCTCTTAAAACCGGAGAGAAACATAAAAAAAGTGTTACTGTGTTCTGCAATCTGTCAGAACCGGCAGCAGCCGGATATGGAATAAATTTCAGTCAGAAACTGAATAAAATTTATCACTGCTTGTGCAGGGCTCCCGAAAAATATCCCATCCTCGGGTGCAAAAAATAATTTTTGCACTCCGGACAGCACTTCGAATTTTATATGCAAAAATCATGCCGCGTTACAGTGCAGATGCGCTACGGATAATCAGCTCACGTTACGCATATATAACGAAAAATCAGCGATTTTCGGAAACTGAGTTTCTTAAAGAAACTCAGTTTCTCAAGTGTTCTCAAGTTGTATGCGTAAGGTGAGTAATCAGTTATCTTCCAGCGCTCGGACTTCATTGGAAATTCTGCGGAGATTTCTGGAAAATTCTTTGGCGATATTCAGCAGCAGTTTGATGACAATTTCCGGCTTTTCTCTACGCAATGCTTTGAAATCGTCAAAGGAAAGGCGATAGACTTCGGAATCTTCTTCTGCCCAGACATCCGCAGACCTCGGCTTTCCGTCTAAAAGTGCCACCTCTCCGAAAGTCACTCCGGGCGTGAAGGTAAACAGACGTTTCAGGCGGTTGCTCTCTTTCAGCCGGATTTTGACCGTGACCGAGCCTCGTGTCAGAAGATACAGGTCTTTGCCCGTATCACCCTCCCGGAACACAGCCTCTCCTTTTCTGTAAGTCTGACGGATCAGTGCTTTCAGGAAATGCGCTGATTCTTCGGGCGTAAATCCCCTGACGATATTCATCTGTTCCGGATTCATAGCGGCGCCGTCGGACTCCGAAATCAAGTCAGTCCCCGCCGGACCGGTGAAAGCCGGGGTCTGAAACAGAGCATCAGTGTCAGATTTTCCGAACACACTGTTTTCAAAAGGTTTCGGCAGTCTTCTCAAGGGGATTTTGGAAAGAAAATATCTCAGATACGCATCTGAACGCGATACCTGTACCAGCATCAGTTCTTCTGCACATTCCAGGGATCTGTCCGTATCTGAGAAAAACATATCTTTTCCAAGCATTCCGATAACATCCATGACCTTGAGAAATTCCCACAGGGAGCGGTTTTCGCGCAGATGACTTATCAGGAGATATTTTCCTTTCTTTTCAATTCCCCTGCTGATCTGCAAAAGAATATTTGCTCCTGTGCTGTCAATTTCATTCACTCGTTTCATGTCAAGGATACAGTAAACCGCTGTTTCCATTGCCTGTTCGACTTCTTTTGCCAGATTCTCGGCGGATCCGAAAAATATGGGTCCCTGAAGTTCGAATACAACAATCTGGTGTCCTTCGTTTTCCAATAGTTCCGTATGTTCCGGACCTCTCATTTTTTTGGAATGGAACTGGTTCCCGAAATATCTGCGTTTGACAACAGATTTTCCCATCTTTGAGACAAAAAGCGCGGATGCGATTGCCATACCTGTTCCCACCGCGACCAGCATATTCGCGCTGACTGTGACTGCAGTGACCGTAAGAGTGACAAGGAGATTCACAAGAATTTCTTTTGGCTGATTCAAAGGATTTTTCATCAGTTTGCGGATAAAATTGACCGTCCATCTGTCAAACAGACTGAATCCCACGGTAATCAGAATGCCGGCGATAACGGTCAGAGGAATTTTTCCCACCAGCGGGCCCAGCAGCATCATAATCAGAAAAATAGAAATACTGCACATCATCCCGGACAGCGGCGTTCTGCCGCCTGCTTTGAAATTTGCCATGGTTCTGGGAACAGAACCGGCAGCGGCAAGGGAACCGAAACAGGATGTCACGATATTTCCGATGCCTTGTCCGATAAGCTCGCGTTTGCTGTTATGACGGTTGCCGGTAAGGTTGTCGGAAGTCACGGAACTGAGCAGGGTTTCCATGGCGCTCAGTAATCCGATCACTAATCCTGTAAGCACAAGGTTCGGGACAAATGTCCATATTCTCTGAACACTTTCAAGATAAAACATCTGCACAAATATATCGGGCCGGGGCCATTCGAAACGGATGATCCCGATAAGGGGACCGAGCGGTGTCTGAGGCATGAAAAAAGCCAGACCGTAATACAGAGCCGTTCCCGCAGCCAGCCCCACCAGCGAAGCCGGAACATATCTGACAAACCGTTCTGAGACAAGGATTGCTGCCAGTGTAAACAGTCCCACCCCCGCGGTCAAAGGCCGGACAGTTTCGGTCTGCTTCAGAATTCCGATAAACGAGGCATCTGTCCCGAAAAGCGGTTTGAACTGACTGACAATAAGGAGAATACCGATTCCGTTGGTAAATCCTGCGACCACCGGATGCGGAACATATTTGGTGATGTCTCCGAAGCGGAGAACTGCAAACAGAATCTGAAATACGCCTGCAATGAATACGGAAACAGAAGCCAGCCCCACAATCACGAGATATCGGTCATAAGGAGACAATGATAACTCATAACCGGCAGCCATGCCTGAAACCAGAGATGCCTGAACAAACATCAGCAGGGCTTTGGGACCCGTGATCTGAATCGGATTTCCTCCGAAGAATGCCGCGAGGAAACCCGCGAATACCGCGCTGTAAACCCCGGTCATAGCGGCCTGGGGTGCGTATTCGTTTCCCAGCGGAGCAAACACTATAATCCCGTATCCGACGCACATCGGCAGCGTAATGATCGCGGCAGACAATGCTCCTGAAATATCTCCCTTTATATTTGAAAAAAGACTCACTCTTAATTCCTTTCTGGGGACTGGGTGCTTGGTGCTGGGGACCGGGTACTGGGGGCTGGGTGCTTGGTGCCGGGTGCTGGTAGTTACCGGTTACCAGAACCCAGCACCCAGCACCAAGCACCCAGAACCCAGTCCCCGGCTCCTAACCATTTTCCATTGCCCTGACCTCATCTGAAATTCTGCGGAGATTTCTGGAAAATTCTTTGGCAATGTTGAGCAGCAGCTTGATGACAATTTCCGGCTTTTCTTTGCGTAAGACATCAAAATCTTCAAGAGACAGCCGGAATACCTCGGTCTCTTCTTCTGCCCAGACATCCGCTGACCTCGGTTTTCCGTCTAAAAGTGCTACTTCTCCGAACACTACTCCGGGAGTAAATGTGAACAGTCGTCTGAACCGGTCGCTTTCCGGCAGCCGCACCTTTACTGTGACAGAGCCTTTTGTCAGGAGAAACAGATCCTTGCCCGGATCGCCCTCCCGGAATACCGCTTCTCCTTTCCGGTAAGTCCGGCAACGCAGTTTTTCCTGAAAATCGGCGAGTTCACGCTGAGTAAAGTTTTTTACTATATCCATATCTTCAGGCCGGATCTGAGCACAGACTGCGGCAGAGCGGGACAGCACTGACAGCAGATGTTCTTCTGCCCATTCAGCGGCGCCGTCGGTATCCTGAAAAAACACGGTATTATCCGACAGCTTTTTCATATCCATGATCTCAAAGAATTCCCATAGAGAGAGATTTTCTTTCAGATAGCTGATGAGAAGATATTTTTTTTCTTTTTCCAGACGGGCGCCGAACTGTAAGATAAGGGTCGCACCTGTGATGTCAACGGCACTGACCCGTTTCATGTCAAGAATGAAGTAATCGGCTTTTTTTATGAAACTTTCTATATGCAGAACCGCATTTTCCGCTGAATTGAAAAACACAGGACCCTGAAGTTCGAATACAGCAATGCGGTTTCCTTCTTTCTCCAATATCTCGATCTGCTCTGAAGTTCTCATTTTTTTCGAGTGAAACTGAGTTCCGAAATAGCCGCGTCTGATGACTGTTTTTCCTCTTTTCCATGCAAACAGCAGCGACGCTGCAAGCACTCCGACTCCTGCAGCAGCGGTCGGACTGAGACCGACGGTAACAGCAGTCACTGCCAGGGCAGCAAAGAAACTGAGCATGATTGCCTGATGCTGTTTAAAAGGATTTTTCCCTTTTCTGATAAAACCGACTGTCCAGGAGTCAAACAGACCGATGCCTACCGAGATCAGAATTCCCGCAATTACCGACAGGGGAATTTTCCCGATGAGCGGACCCAGCAGAATCATCATCAGAAAAATAAAAATACTGCACAGCATTCCGGACAGAGATGTTCTTGCGCCTGCCCTGAAATTCGCCAGCGTTCTGGCAACAGACCCCGCGGCAGGCAGCGCGCCGAAAAATGCGGCAATAATATTTCCGATACCCTGTCCCACAAGCTCCCGATGACTGTCATATTGCTTGCCGGTGAGGTTGCCGCAGGTCACGGCATTGAGGAGCGTCTCTGTGGAACCGAGCAATCCCAGCACTAATCCCGGAATAAGCAGATCGGGAAGAAACATCTGAATATGTGAAAAATATTCGGAGTAAAACAAATTAAGGAAAATATCCGGTCTGGGCAGTTGAAAGCAGAGATTCCCGACCGCGGGACCGAGAGAGGAATGAGAGAAATATGCGGCAAAAATATAATGCAGAACTGTCCCCGCAGCCAATCCGGTCAGCGTTGCCGGAACCGTCCGGATGAAACGCTTTGAGAGAAAAAAAGCAGTCAGAGTTGTCAGTCCCACGGCTAATGTCAGAGGCTGAATTCTTCCGCTCAGGGATCCGATGACTCCTGTACTGATATCTGCTCCTGAAAACGGGTTTATCTGCCTGACTATAAGAAGAACCGCTATGCCGTTTGTGAATCCCGCTACCACAGGATGCGGAACATATTTGATCACATTTCCGAAACGGAGAACTCCGAGGATGACCTGAAATATGCCGCCGATGAACACACAGACCGCAACCAGTCCGGCGACCAGCCCGTACCGTGAATCCGCAGATATCGGAACCAGATAGGGGCTGTCTGCCAGATCCGTTACTACTGACATCAGAACCAGCATCAGCATTGCCCGGGGCCCGGTAATCTGAATTTCATTGGCTCCGAACAGAGCAGCAAAAAAACCGCATAAAACCGCGCTGTAAATACCGGCAGCCGCTCCCTGCGGCGCATAGTGCTGGCCCAGAGGCGAGAAAACAAGGATGCCGTATCCCACAGCCAGCGGCAGAGTAGTGACAGCAGCCGAAAATGCTCCGGCAGCATCTCCTTTTATATTTGAAAAAAGGCTGAGGAATTTACTGCGTTCTGCCACCACTCCGTTTGCGCCCACCAGCGCGCTCAGTTCCCGGACAAAGCGGCTGACATATCCTGCCTGAGCATTCATCTCACCGGATGTCGCTGCAAGTTCCTCGGCATGTGCCGCATTCCGCTGTACCACTTTGTCCATATCCGCAACCGCGTTGTTGAGGTAGTCAATTCCCCGGGACTGCTCATCGGAAGCAGCGGCAATCTCACCGATCAGCTCGCCGACTTTGCGGCTTCCGTCTTCGACTCTCCCGAAAGCGCTGCCCAGCGATGACACCAATTTTGAGCCGTCATGCATCATTGTAACCGTATTTTCAATGATATCCGCGGTGCTTCTTGCCGAATCAGCGGACTGCAGGGCAAGTTTTCGGACTTCGGCAGCGACCACGGCAAAACCGGCACCTGCTCTGCCCCCGGCACGTACCGCTTCCACGCCTGCATTCATTGACAGCAGATGAGTCTGAAAAGCAATTTCATCAATGGTCTGAATAATTCTTCGGATTTGCTCGCCGGATTCGGAAATTTCTTTGATAAAACAGGTCAGACGGCTGACGATGAGGCTCGCGGTTTCAATGTCTCTTGCCGAAGTTTTCATAATGAGGTTCACCCTGCCCGCGTTATCAGCGTTCAGCCGGGTCATAGACGCTATTTCTTCAAGAGATGCCGAGGTTTCTTCCAAAGACGCTGCCTGTTCCGACGTATCTGCCGAAAGCTGCTGACTTGCGGAGTTTACATGCCCTGACGCGTCCGCAACCCGCTCAAATGCCTTCCTCAGCCCCAGTATGACATGACTCAGCGAGGTTCTCACAGACTGGCTGATGAAAAAAGCAAATATAAGCGTGGGCAAAGTGGCAAGGAATATCATCAGGCTTCCTGTCGCGGACCCGGAAATGAGTTTTGTCAGAGCCGAGGCAGCATTTTCAGTTGTCTTTGCAATACTGCTGTCTGTTTCCGACATCAGAGTCAGCAGATTTTCTTTTTCATGCTCTGTGCGCTCCAGCCTCAGCCGAAGTTCTGCCGCGGCATCGTGAAATCGGAATACGCTTTCCTTGTATTTTCCCACATCATCCAGCAACTGCCTGCCGTATTCGGCAATTTCCGGGTCAGAAGCCGTCAGGGTGCGGAGCCTTGAATCCAGATCATCCAGAAGGGTAAATATGGGATGTTCTTTTTCTTCGGGCGGCAATTCGAAATACTCCGGACCCAGACGGTTAAACCGGACATTAATTCTAAGAAGCGTCTCAAGATATCCCGGAACAAGAACGCTGATCTGCTTCATGCCGGATGCGTCCATACCTTCGAGAGTGAGGTCAAAAATTTTCCCGGTGATATGTTCCCTCAGCGCTGTCAGGGTATTATCGAGCTTCCGGTCGGTTTCCTCTGTTTCCCCGCGGATACGGTTGACTTCCGCACATTGCTCAAGCACCTGCCGGACATTGTGCATAAACATTTTCAGGGATTCTTTTAACCGCTCATCGCTGCTTCCCTGAATCACGGCATCGGTTTTTCTGATTAATGACTCGCCGCCGGTTTTCAGAAATTCCTCTTTTCCGTAGAACGTGCTTACCAAAAGATTCGTATCTGCAAGGACTCTCGCCAGTTCTCTCCCTGTCCGCGCATTTCCGACAATCCGGATGACTTCTTCGGCAAATATTTTTTTCAGTTCGCTTTTGATATGGCTGAAAGAAAAAAACACCACAGCCGTAACCAATCCGAATGCGATGCAGATCAGCAGATTGACCGCCAGAAGCTTTGTGGTGATGCCTTTACGAAAGAACGAAGCACGTTTCTTCATCTGTCTCTCCCGACTTCGTGGGGGTACAAACGATTTGGAAAATCGTTTTACTGTAAAACGGCTTTGCAAGCCGTTTTTTTCTCGTTACGAAGCCCCGGCTTCGTAAGTGGGCTGTATGCTTGCAGCGCTTTCCCAAACCGGGGCTTGGGAACGAGGAGGACACGCCGCCGGCGTGTCCCTACGGGCGGGTATTTCCGACGACATTATTTTTCTGTTCTCACCAATTCCGCGCCTTCGAGTACAGCGGGATTGGGCTTGACTCCCAGTGCTTTCATGACGGTGGCATTGACAATCCGCTTTCCGTTCTGATTCCGGATAACCGGAATCTGTGAAACCGGCGTTCCTCCCATAGCCTTCAGGAGCATTTTCGCAGCCATGTTTCCCTGTTCCTGACCGGTTTTGATAACACCGCACAACATGCCGTATTTGATGTTGTAGCCGCTGCCGCCGATCACGGCTTTGCCGAAGATTTCTGCCACAATCGGGAGAACTTCTTTGTCAGAAAGCGATTTTCCGTCATCGCCGACAATTCCCTGCATGGTCGGTGTGAACAGCGTGTCACACTGGGATTTGAGTTCTTCGGTCATTGCCTTTGTTTCCTTGAGCGTCCTGGGCATCTTATAAGCCGTGAACTTTGCCGGATAGCCAGTCGCCTCGCTTTGAATCTGTTCCAGAGCAGCCGTTCCTGTGGAACCGTCTGTCATAATATAGCCGAAAGTTTTGATCGAAGGAATGATCTGCCGGACAAACGCGACAGACTCGCTCACGTGGTAGCGTTCCAATATTCCTGAGACATTCGCGGCAGGATATCCGTATTTTCCCGCATCGGCATTTACTCCGCAGAACATGACCGGTGTTTTGACTTTGTCCTTCAGGTAGGGAACCGCAAACGCGGACTGTGCATCGTCATCCGAGGCAATGACACCGTCAGGCTGAAATTCCTGATACAGCGAGAATGCTTCTTTTGCCTTCTGCGCGGCGCCGGGCGGATTTCTTTTAGTGTCCATATAAAAGTACCGGACTTCGCAGGTCTGAGAGAGAACAGAATCTATCCCTTCTTTTGTTTCGGTTACCCAGGGAAAACTGTCGTCATAGCTCATTACGACCAGCACCTTTGATTTTACAACGACCAGGTCTTTCAATGTTCCTGCCTGAGCCGCGGCGGAAAATATTCCGCAAAGACAGAAAATCGTCCATACCGCCGTAAACCGATACATTTTCCTGTTTTCAGACATAATTCATCCTTTTTTGTAACGCTATGATTTCATTTAAAAAAACGATTTGCAAAATCGTTTTGCAGCCCGCAGGTCGGGTTTCGTTCCTCAACCCGACCTACATAACTGAAGAGTCATTTCTTCCCTGCCAAATCGGCTAATGACTCGATAAATTTATTCATCTGACGAGCCTGCACATTCATATCTTCGGATGTGATCACCAATTTTTTTCCGTCAGACGCGTTGGATCCGACAATCGTATCCATT
>DYRK01000521.1 GCA_020718785.1 Desulfatirhabdium butyrativorans
CTCCCTTTTAATAGAAATCGTTTTTTCCATAAACGGAATGGGTTCACTGATTTATGAGTCCGCGGTAAACAGGGATTACCCCATGTTGCAGGGATGTTTTTTTCTGCTTTCCATAACGGTTCCGGCTGTCAATTTCGCAGTGGATGTGATTTCGGCTGTTTTGGACCCCGGAGCTTCGGCATGACCATGTTTTTTGCAGACAGCAATAAGATTTTCAATATTTCCCGGACAACCGGCTTTGTCATTCTTCTGTTTTTCGGCATTATGGCCCTGGCGGGTCCTCTTTTCGCCCCTTATGATCCGAAAAAAGTGGGCATACCTTTTCTTCATCCCTCGGCGCTTCATTTTTTCGGAACCGACGATATGGGCTACGATCTGTTTTCCGAATGGATTTATGCCGCACGGATTTCATTGCTTATCGGCGTGCTGTCCGCGTGTGTATCGGTCTTTGCGGGCGGAGGTATCGGTATTGTCGGAGGATATATGAGGGGGTGGGCAGGTGAGACGGTCAGCGGTCTCATTGATGTTTTTTTGCTGATTCCCATGCTGCCTTTGATGGTGGTAACCGCGTCTTATTTAGGCCCGGGATATATCAACACCGTATTTGTGATCGGGCTGCTGTGCTGGTGTTCCACAGCCAGGGCAGTGATGATGAAAGTGCGTCAGTTGAGAAATGCTCCCTTTGTGGAAACGCTGAAAGTGCTGGGATTTTCAAAATCGAAAATCATTGTGTCACATATTGTCCCGCATGTGTCGGATGTCGTTGCTGCGAAATTCACCACGTCGGTCGCGGCGGCCATGACGAGCGAAGCCGCGCTGTCTTTTATCGGACTCGGCGATCCTTCGGTACTGAGCTGGGGCGGCATGATACATTATGCTTTCCACAGGGGCGGATTTTCAAACGCCTTATGGGCATGGTTTCTTCCCCCGGGGCTTTCCATAGGGCTATGTTCGTTGGGGTTTCTTCTTGCCGGGAGCGGAGACACGGTTTACCGGGGCAGTTTATTAACGGAAAATGATCTTTAATTTTTAAACGAAAGGAGCAGTTCATGTATGAAAAAAAATCATCTTTAGTCTTTGTATTGTTCTTCAGCCTTTTTCTTTGGACCGTACATCCGGCGCAAGCCGAGGAAAAAGATCAGGTTCACAAGCTTGATGAAATTGTGGTGAAATCTCAAGGAATGATTGACAAGAAAAAAGAAATAACCATGGATTCCGTGGGTCTGGCCGCATCCGTGGACGTCATCACGTCCGAAGATCTGGAGCGATTGTCCGTTTTTGATGTGACTGACATATTTCGCAAGGTGCCGGGTGTTTCTGTTTTCAATTATGACCAGGGCAACATCGGTTTCGGTATTCAGTTGAGAGGTTTCAGAAGTGCGGGGGCCAAAGATACGGCCGTATTTGTTGACGGTGTGCCGATGAACCTTGTTCAGGGCAAAATCAACGGGTGGGTGGATATTGACTGGCTGATCCCGGAAATGATAGAAAGAATAGAAATTATCAAAGGACCCTTTTCCGCCTTGTATGGTGATTTCGCACTGGCCGGGGCAATCAACATCATCACAAAGAAGCGCGATAATTCAAGCATAGCTGTTTCCGGCGGTACATACAGCACTTACAGCGGGGTTGCCACCATAAGCGGCATGGATTGGGAGATCGAACCCTTTGTTGTTTTGGAGGCTTATAACCGCGACGGTTATCGTGACAACGGCGATTATCAAAGGGGGCAGGCATTCGCAGGCATTCGGAAAATTTACGACATCCCTTGGGAACGGTTTTTTTTCCGGCAGAGTTCACTATGTCAGCCGCGAATGGGGAGTGGCGGACTATCTGCCTGTAAACGATGTGAAAAGCGGTCTGCTTGATGATACCGACACCCTCGATCCCACGAACGAGGCAGACGACAAAGTATTTAACGTGGTCTTTAATTACTCAAAAGCGACACCTTCTCCGTGTAACGACTTATCTGTAAAAGGCTGAGTACATATTTTTCTGTGAAATCAAAAAATTCAATGATTTCAGAAGATTAATTTTTTGACTGATTGTAACAATCTGATAATTCAGATGATAATAAAAATTCCGGGGTCAGATTTACAGCATTAAAGCTTTACAGCGATAAGGTGTCGCTTCTGAGTAATTACGAGCCCAAAGACGGTGAAAAGGGATTGCATGCCGCAGTTTTCGCCGAATCTTATGAAAACAATCAGTCCTTTTATTTTCCCCCCACCCCGCAGATGCGGTTCTTTGACGACCGCGCCCGAATGGGATACAGAGTGCTTTACAATTTCATGCCCGCAGACAATTTCTCTTTGGCTCTGGGTAACGAAAGCCGGTATGATGATGTGGATTACGCCTATAAATTCTCGGAAAACTTTTCCACCATCATCGCCGAGATTGAAACATATAAAACCAGGCAGTGGAGCAGCGGCATTTTCGCCCAGGCCCAGTACAGTCCGTTTGAGTTCCTGAAACTCATGGGCGGTGTCAGATATGATTATTTGGATATAGATGTTGACAACGTCCTTGATCCCGATAATTCAGGGAAATCCGATATAGATGTTTTCAGCCCGAAAATCGGCATGGTCGTAACGCCTTACGAGGACATAAACCTTTTCGCCAATTACGGAAAAGGCTTCAGGTCTCCCTATGTAGAGGAAATATCACCTGTGGACGGCACTGCGAATTTTGATCTGGGCGTGGCCGAAATTGACTCATGGGACGCGGGCTTCAACGTGTTGCTGGGTAAGACCGTTTACATAGGGCTTGATTATTATTACACGTATCTGGAACGGGAAGTTGCTACGAACCCGGAAACAATGAGGAAAGAAAATCTGGGAGAATCCGAACGCAAGGGTATTGACGCGGAGTGCCGGATTTATCTGCCCTATAATCTGGAATTATTCGCCACTTACGGCTATGTCAGGGGAAGGCTTGAAAACCCCTCAACACCGGGTGCGGTTTACATCAGATCCCTTCCGGAAGATGTGATCAGCGCCGGCTTCAACTGGTCCCGGCATTTGACCGAAAATCAGAAGATCGGGATTGACGCCTATTATGTGAGATACGGCGAACGCCCCCTGAAAACCGACAATTCCGAGCAGGCGGATCCCTTTGACAGGTATTATGCAAAAATCAACTACGGTTTCGATAAATGGACCTTATCCGTTGAGGGGCAATATACCCCGGATGAATATGACTCCGAGTGGATTTATTACTCAGGCACCAACCTGATGTATCTGCCTTCTCCGGAATGGCAGGCCATGGCCAAAATCAAATATAGCTTCTGAAGTGAGAAGTGAGAAGTGAAAGATTTCTCGCTTCGCTTGAAATGACAGTATTTCTCACTTCTCACTTTTTCATTTCTCAATTCGCTGACGGAGGATATTCATGTGTGAAAACGGAATTCGGAATTCGGCAGGACCTTTAACCGAAGTCTCGGATCATACTGCCGAAAAACACGGCAAACTGTGGATAGTAGGCGTGGGGCCGGGCGACCCCGAACACCTCACTTTATACGCTGTCGAAACGATTAAAAAGGCTGATCTGATTTTGACAAGAGAGGAAGACGCCGCTATAGTGAAGCAATATATCGGCGGAAAAAAAGTGGAAGGACCTGAACGCTGGGAACTTTTGTGGAACGAAAACGGTATTCCCTGGATCCGAAATCTGCCCGAGCTGAACGCTGATGAGCGCCGCCGCAAGATTGACAGTAAAAACCGTGAACGGGACGAGTATGCCGATGAACTCAAAAGCATTATGGCGACTGGCAGGCATGTGGTTATTCTGGACGGCGGCGACCCCACGGTTTTCAGCCTGTTCTTCTTCTGGGTTCTCGAGGCATTCTCTCCCGATCAGGTTGAAATTGTTCCGGGCATCGGCGCAATCAGCGCCGCCTTCGCCGCATTAAAAATCTGCGGCAATGCAGCCGGTGCCCGTTTTGTCATGCAAACAGAGCCCAAAATGTTTTTGGGAGAAAGGCTTTTCAGCGGGTCCGACAAGGCATTACCGGCTTCTTTGGCGGATCATCCGGGAACCGTCGTGTTTTACATGGCTGCCGACGGAATTCCGCAACTCGCGGAAAAGCTGAAAAAATATTATCCGAAAGACATGCCGGCTGCCGTGGTTTACAACGCCGGCAACGTAAAAAAAGAAAAAATATATAAAGGAATCCTGGACACCATCGCCTCCGTCACCGAAAATGAGGAAGAAAAATGGCTCGGACTGTTCATTCTGGGGCAATGCCTCGA
>DYRK01000049.1:0-11552 GCA_020718785.1 Desulfatirhabdium butyrativorans
AATATCCGCTGCGCCATCAGGATTTCGCCGATCAGTTTTCCCTCGGCTTTTCCTTTAGCTATTCCTTCATTTTTGGCAGCCTGAATTTTCGAATACCAGTCCGGATAGTGGTCTTTGATAAACATTTCCTGAGTGTAAGGCATGTCAATTCCCTCCAGTGAATAATGTTCGTACAGGCGTCCGAGATAGGAACTGACTTCCCGGATCAGCCATCTGTCATTTTCGAGTCTCCGCCGGCTTCCGAGTATCTGTTCCGCATCATCGGAAAACAGTCCCATAATCGGATGGCAGCTTCCCCGGGTGATGACAAAACGCACCGGTGTCAGCAAATTAAAAGTATAAATTCTTTCACCGGCACGGTCAATCAGATTTTTTCCCTCGAAACGGGAAAACAGTTCTCTCGGAAAATGGTGCGTCACGGCATACAGGTTCACCGTATCTTTCTCACTTTCCGGAATATTCTTCATTTTCCGGTAATTCGTGAAATGTCCGTAGAGTTCCTCGGGAGCGGTCATGCCGAAGACCTCCCGGAAGGATTTGAAGGATATCAGATTGTGCCGGTTCAGATTTTCAAATCCCTCGTAATAGTCCGCCTCAAGCCGGTGATAAGGGATATTTTCCGGGTCGGCTGTGACAGTCACCATATCCAGACGCTGAACTTTGGCGGACAGGTCCATTTCCACCACGGTTTCGCAGCCCAGTTTCTCAAACAGGGGAAGCATCATCAGTCCCCAGAGGCGGTGCCAGTCGGTACGGTCTGTTTTTTCCGGTTTTTCTTCGATATTCATCTGTTTGAATATACCGTGCCTCAGTGCCGGGAAATGAATCTGCCCTCGATTTCAGACAGAATTTTTTTCAGTTCTTCGGCGTTTCTGCGCTCCAGTTCTTCCTGGGAATAAAGGCTCAGTTTCAATATCCGCTGCGCCATCAGGATTTCGCCGATCAGTTTTCCCTCGGCTTTTCCTTCAAGTTTTCCTTCGGCTATTCCCTCATTTTTGGCAGCCTGAATTTTCGAATACCAGTCCGGATAGTGGTCTTTTATGAACATTTCCTGAGTGTAAGGCATACGAATTCCCTCCAGTGAATAATGTTCGTACAGGCGTCCTAGATAGGAACTGACTTCCCGGATCAGCCATCTGTCATTTTCGAGTCTCCGCCGGCTTCCGAGTATCTGTTCCGCATCATCGGAAAACAGTCCCATAATCGGATGGCAGCTTCCCCGGGTGATGACAAAACGCACCGGTGTCAGCAAATTAAAAGTATAAATTCTTTCACCGGCGCGGTCAATCAGATTTTTTCCCTCGAAACGGGAAAACAGTTCTCTCGGAAAATGATGCGTCACGGCATACAGATTCACCGTATTCTTCTCATTTTCCGGAATATTCTTCATTTTCCGGTAATTCGTGAAATGCCCGTAAAGTTCCTCGACAGCGCTCATACCGAAAACTTCCCGGAAGGATTTGAAGGATATCAGATTATGCCGGTTCAGATTTTCAAATCCCTCGTAATAGTCCGCCTCAAGCCGGTGATAAGGGATATTTTCCGGGTCGGCTGTGACAGTCACCATATCCAGACGCTGAACTTTGGCGGACAGGTCCATTTCCACCACGGTTTCGCAGTCCAGTTTCTCAAACAGGGGAAGCATCATCAGTCCCCAGAGACGATGCCAGTCGGTACGGTCTGTTTTTTCCGGATTTTCTTCGATATTCATCTGTTATTGTCGAGGTTCTGTCTTTTTTCTGTATGCGTCCCGGTCAAAATAGATGATAAGGGAGGCATAAACCGTATGTTCCTGCAAATCCTGAGAAAATTTCCAGCCTTGCAGAATAGAGTCGCCGACTCTGTTTCCGAAACGGTACTGATACGCAAGGTCGAAGGTGAACCGCTTTCCGTCGGAAAAGCCCAAGCCTGCGCTGAATCCGAAAATATTGTCCGGGTCGCCCTCCGCAGGCGCAGGGTCGTAAAATGCGCCGATACATACCGGAACAATATATTTTGAAGGCATAAAAAGATATTCTGCGCCCATTCTTATCTGCAATGTGGGGTCAATATCGGATTCGCCGAGAGGTTTTCCGGTAACGGGCGAAGTTTCTTTACCGTCGGAATCTCTCAGCACAAAATCGTTCCACTGCGTTCTGTATATGTCAAAGGAGGCTGTGAATCTGTCGGAAAAGCGGTATGCCATGCCTATGCCGTAGGACATGGGCATTTCTAATGTTTCATCTTTTTCGCCGACCTTGTCGGAATAGGATGTAATTTCTCCCTCGGAATTTCTCCGAACGGTATGTGCATCTTCAGCATGTTTCAAATCCGCTTTGAACGGCGTTTTGAGTACCATGCCCACCGTAAAATTGCCGGTAACATCCCATAATATTCCGAAATTGAAATTGGTTCCGCTGAACGAATAGCGGTCATCGTTGCGGATTTCAAAGGTAAAGGGCTTATTAGTTTCTTTGTGTACACCGGCGCCGCTTTCACTCTGACGTTTTTCCAATTCATTTTTATACAGACCGTCTTCCCATAAATTCACTGTGAATCCGAAAGAGACCTGCGGCAGCCACCGGGTTCGGACAGCGTATGCGATTCCCCATGCCGAAAGGCTGCCGTTCTGGTCGAAATCCGTTTTTGTATTCCATATATTATTTGTCTTTTCATCTTCAATCTTTGTCGAAAAATTCCATTGGCGGTTAAAATCATAGAGGTTCTGATAATTCAGCGAGAGGGTCATATTCTGTCCCAGCCATGGGAAAGGATATGCCGCGCTGAAATAATTGACCCGATCCGGGACAGACAGGATTTGTTTGCCGTCTGCTTCGGGATGCTTGCCGAACATATTGTCTTCAATACGGTGAAATGCTGCGCCCACAATTGAAATTTCCGGTTTGCGTAACTGGGTGAGGCCGCCCGGATTCCATGAGGCAGCCGTGGCATCATCCGCTACAGCAATGAAGGCTCCTCCCATGCCGAGCGCCCTGGCTCCGGAGCCGACCGGGTTCGGGGATGAATGAATTTCAATTCTGTCCTGTGCAAAAGAGTTGTTCAGGAATCCGTTGCAGAACATGATGCAAAAATATAGAATAACTATCTGACATTTTGGGGAAAAAGTAGAGTTTCGTTTCATGTGGTTGTCCCTGTCCGTTAAAAAATATTCATTTAATCCGCTTTATATTTCCATTATAGGAGGTATGTCAATATTTTTTTAAGAAGGGGAAATGAATCATGTCCGGCTGTTTATGACCCGCTTGGATTCTGTGATAAAAAGCATTGTGAGGATACCTAAAAGAAGCCACAGCAATTTTCCTATTTTACTATCTTTAGATTTTGTTTCCGCGGCAGCAGATTTCGTTTCTGCACAACAACAGGCTTCATAACAGCAACAATCTTCATATCCGCAACACCAGCAAGCGATATCCGGAGCAACAGACTTTGTGTCCACAGATGGCTCTATCTTTATTATGCTGATTATTATCACGACTATCATCATTAAGGATACAATGAGTGTCCAAAACCATCGCTCTTTCAGTATATTAACATCCGATTTTGATTGATCTTGCTGATCATTTTCCGGGACAAGCCCGGATTGATCTTGCTGATCATTTTCCGGGACAAGCCCGTACACTCCCGCGCCCATCAGAAAAAATCCCATTTCTTTTGAAGCAGACATTAATAAAGCCAGACCGGACAGAAAAAGAACCGCTGAAAATATTCTCTGATACAGCTTTTCATGCCTATGTTTTTCGCCTTTCCAGTTCGATTCGGCTATATTATGCTTTAATTCTTTATCTTTCCTTTCATATTCGATTTCGTGTTTCAGTTTTTTCCGGGCTTCTTCCGAATACAGGAGATATTGCCAAAATTTCATAATATTTTTCCTTATATAATATTTATTATAAACAGATTGTTACTTTATCTATAATTTAATATACAAAATAGAATAAAATCAAAATTTAATAAAAATTAGCATGAAGCGATTGGAATGTCAATCAAAAAATAGTTCGAGTCTGAAAAAAACAAGTTGAATTTAAGAAAAATATAAGATAATAAAGAGACAGTTTTGAAATCGAAGACAACAATCCTTTTGGCATACGAATAAGGGGGGGGGCATAATGGGTGATGAACATACAGAATCGAGAGTAAAGAAACTCACAAAAGATGAACTCATTATTCTTTGCCAGATGCTCGGCATAAAAACAGGCTTTTCTTTTTTTCAGAAAGAAGCAGACCTTGTTGATGCCATTTTTCGCAAAGATAAAAACGAAGTTGAAAAATGTTTAAGTCTGCTTTCCATATTGAAAGCATCGGATACAGACTGGCTCAGAAAAACATTTGAATTTGAGCTTGGAATAAGAAAGGAGACTTCGGCTGAAAAAGCCTCGGAAATTTTATCAAAAGAAAATGTAAAGACGATTAAAAAGCTTGCTGGAAAGGTTGAATACGAAGAAATCCTTAAAAAAATATTCCCCAAAAATTTAAGTGAAATTATTATCGGCGGATGTTCAATCACTTTTATATTGTCATTTTATGCGGATTTTGCTTATCTGGCGGCTATCGTAAGCATCTGTGCGCTCGGGTTTGTTTTGTTCACAGCGGCATACGCCTCTCCTTTAGCCATAAGAAAACGTATAACAATTGAACACTGGCAGTTTATCTCTATTGCCATAGCTCTTATCGCTGTATCTTTATTGCTTTATACCTTATTTAGCAAATATCCTGAATTTGAAAGAAAAGATTTTATCAGCAACTGGGCAGGAAATGTCGCAACTCTTATGGGTTTCTTGTTCGGTGCGATATTATACTTTTGCAATGAAAGACCCAAATTGGAAAACTGGTGGAGAAAACATTCCGGAAAGGTCATGTGGAGTATCATTTTTATGGTGGGTTTGGGCTATCTTTATGTTCATTATTGTGTAATTTCCGGAAGAGTCTCTTTTGAAGATGACATGGGTGTTGAAGGAACAATAAGAATGAGAGGTGCTTCAGAAACTCAAGACGGGCTTTGTTATGATGAACCTTCAAAATTTTATTCTGATAAATCCGATGATAATAAATCTGATTATAACAAAATAACTGACGATAAAATAAAGGAACTTTGTAAAACAATTAGAACCCTGTCTTCAGACTTAACCTGTGATGATCTTAATCAATTGAATGAGCTTTTAAAAAATGATAAGCTTTATAATGAATTGAAAAAAAAATATGAAAATGATCAGAAACTACCCTCATATATTGAGGATGAATCTAATATTTTAAAAAAGAATAGATTGATGCTAGAAGTCATTTATCCAGATAAAATTCCTCTGAAAGACAAGAGTGACCGGTTTTATAAAAATTTTATTAAAGATAATAAACTCTGTGCAACAGCAACAAAAAATATTGAAGGTAAAAAAGTTAATAATTTTTCCTTTCGTCTTTTTTCTTTAGAAGAGAGAGAGATTGTTTTTTGGATTACCTATGAAGAAAAAATTTATACTAAAATAAAACACATAACCCCGGGTGAAAAAAATATAAAAATTAGTATTTGGAAAAAATTATTTGAGGGAGAATGGGAATGCTCAACAGAAACAGATTGTCATAGTGATTCTTTTAAATTCAAAATTGAAGAAAAAGATAACGCTATCATTAAGTTTATTAAGTTGAACGGCGAACCACCTGTGCCTTTTAATAGTAACATAACTAGTTTTTCATACGATTTTAAAAGAAAAAAGTTCTATATATCTGATAAAGAATATAACGGTGAACTAACAGTTGATAATGATAAATTAGAATTAACTGTAACACTTCCTATTATTAATCTTCCTATTCATTGTTGCAGGTAATTTTTACCTACAATCATTCAGTTATCACTTTATTTTTAGTGATGTTTTTTATGGATGCGTTAATCTTTGAAATTTCCGCCTCTGATTCATTTGTTGGAAGAATTATTTTACCATCGCCGATTTTAGTACCACTTTGTTTATCATGTGGTATCAACTTAGTATTGATTCTAAGTTTAGGATCTGAAAGAGTTGTAACAACAGTTTTTCTTTCCTTTCCATCTACTTTTATTTTTTTAATATCACCTACCAACAAAGGAAATTCTGTTCCAAATTTGCCTGCTAATAAAATAGACATTTTCTCTAAAATTTTATCATTTATAGAAGTATTATCCACATCAATTTCAACATAACTATCTATTCTTATTGGCAATTGCTGAATACGCTCATCTTTTTGCTTTTCTGTCTCATAAATATCTGCTTTAATTAAAATAGCTGGCTTTCTTTTTATATCCCATCTCTCATATGAAATATATCCTTGCCTAATTTCTCCTATGACAACAAATCTGACACCGTCTTCCCATCCGCTAACTCCAGAATTTAAAACATTTTTTATCAAATTTATCTCGGCTTCATTTTCATTACGTCCCATTTCCATTGCCTTATCTGCATCTGAATTTGGATTTATCACGATATTCAAAAAATTTTCTTTCATGTCAGTTTTAGGGATTATTTGAAAACGTAACGGTAAATTTCCTGGAGCTGCTTTTGGATAATCAGTATAAATTGAAATTGTTCCAAGAGCTTTGACTAATTTTTCATGAAAAACTTGTGGAGAGATTCTGACTTGATCTGAGTTTTTACTAAAAGGAAACACTAAAATACTCAATCTGTTTTTTATATCAGTAGCATTATATCCTTTCTTTTTAATGATAATTACCTTTTCTTTATCCTCGTTTTTTTCATCATCTGTGGCAGTGATTTTCACTTTTTTAACTTCGCTATTATTTACTTTAACAATATATTCAGTATGTTTTTGAAGATCGACAGCATAGTCAAAAGCTAATGTTGCTCGTTTATTAGATGAGATCATTCCTTTGAGGTGAAAGAATTCTTCTTTAGCAAGAATATCATCATCGTTGATCATCAGTGAGTCAATTTTGCTATTACTTTCTATTTCAACGCTTATAGTGAACAGATTTGTATATATCTCTTTCCCGCTTTCCAATTCAGATTTACTCTTATCATCTCCTTTCAAATACATTTTGATAATTGGTTGTTGGCTATCTCCATCACAAGCGATTAAGTTATTTTCATCTATTAATCCAGCATTAGCAAACCATTTGTATTTATTTTCAACAGCAGAATACGATGAATCTATTGTTATAGCTGTCTGATTCCCCAACTGATCCATCGCCACCAATCCCACCTCTTTTTCATCTGCTTTAGCTTTGGCTTCAAAAGAATTATCCGCCTTGACAGGAACTTGCTGATTATTCATAAAAAGAGATGAAATACCTGATTCATCACCGAGAAAACCGGTGATGGTAAGAGCCTTATCCGAATCCGTATATTTTTTGTCAGCTATCGTAATCATAGGACCCAAGCGATCCACACGAATATCAACCTTATGGTCATTAACTCCTCCCATGATATTTTCTGCTCTGATTGTAGCAACATATTCTCCTTGGGGAAGAAATAAAAACTGCTTTTTAAAAGAAACATTTGTCGTTAAGTCCGTCAAGGTCTTCTGTTCTTCCAAAAGTTTTAACTGCTTTTCATCCAGATTTCTCTTAAAATCTTCCAAACTGTTCAGTATAAACACAGGTTCAAAAGATTCATCTTCCAGCTTTTTATCGCTTTGGACATCTTTATTTGTAATATTAACGGCTATTTTTCTTATATATTTTTTATCTGCCACTGTACCGGAAAGCACAACCGGCTCATCTTTGGTCCAGAAAGGCTGAACATGGATTTCGGGAAGCAACTTTTTTTGCTTTCCGTCCAGTGCGATCCAATCATTATAAACGATTTCAAGATAATAGATGGCTTTGGCGCTTGGTGTCTGACTCAGAGACTCTTCCAGCTTTTCAACAGCAGCTTTATATCCTTCTTCTTTTTTCTCTTTTTGGGCTAAATAATAATAAGCGATTCCCATTTCCCGATTCGGAAAATAATCAATAAAATGCCGTCCGTATGTCCGGGCATTCCATTGGTCTTCGCCTCTTTGCCTGATCGCCTCTTTCAAATAGACTTCAGCCTGTTCCCAACAACCGCCTTCGGCAAAAGACAGTGCGCCCTCGTAATAATCATACCATTTATAAGGGAATGCCGAACCGGAAATTTTACCATATAGTTTACAATGTTCTTTTATGGGGTCTTCTGTCTGCAAGGGCTGACATCCGCCGTGAAACAGAAATCCGCCTGCCAAAACCATAAAAACAATGAATAAACATGCTATTTTATGAAACATCTGAGCCTCCGTCCGAAAGATGTATTATTTTAGCGGAAAATCAATTTCGTATCAAAAAAATGAAATATGCAGGCAGACCCTGCAATACTTCACCTCAAGAAGGCGGGTAACACCTTTTAAATAATAAGTCAACAAAAAAATACCATTCCCGGCAAAAAGTCAGCGGATGTTTTGTCCGGTTCGGAAAAAAATAAAAAGCGATTTGAATTATCGGTAAGTTCATGCTAATCTTTTTTACATGAAAATTTCCGCATCTGAAAAATTGAATCGCTTTTACGAATGTTTTTCAGGAAGCGACCATGTGCTGGTAGTGATCAACGCGGATCCGGATGCCATTGCCAGTGCCATGGCTGTCAGACGCCTGCTCTGGCGGAGAGTTTCCGGAGTCACGCTGTCCCATGTCAATATTATCAAACGTCCGGACAATACCGCCATGGTCCGTCTGTTGCGTGCAGGGCTGGTTCATAGCGACGAGACTGACGAAAAAAAATTTGACCGCTTTGTCATGGTAGATTCCCAGCCTTCCCATCACGAAGCCTTTGCCCGCTTTTCCTTTGATGCGGTGATAGACCACCATCCCGACACCGGTATCAAAGCCGCATTTACGGATATCCGGCCCGAATACGGCGCTACCGCCAGCATAATGACAGAATATCTCAGAGCCGCCGGAATCAAACCTTCTGCAAAGCTTGCGACCGCGCTGCTCCATGCCATAAAAACAGACACTGATAATTTCGAAAGGCAGGCTGTCAATGAGGATATCAGGGCATTTCAGTTTCTTTTCCGATATTCCAACATCCATCTGTCCCGAAAAATCGAACAGGCTGATCTCCGGCTCGATTTTCTGAAATATTTCCGGATAGCGCTTCAGACCATGCGGATGCACAAAGGCAGAGTCTTTGTCCATTTGGGAGCCGTTGCCAATCCGGATGTCTGTGTCGTGGTCGCGGATTTTTTCATGAGAATCTGTTCTGTAAAGTGGAGCATTGTTTCCGGATTTTATGAGAATAAACTCATTCTGATCTTCAGAAATGACGGACTTCGCAAAGACGCGGGAAAAACAGCGAAACAGGGATTCGGACATCTCGGATCCGCGGGGGGACACAAAAGCATGGCGCGGGCTGAAATTCCTGTTCAGGCTTTAGATGATCTTAGGGATTGCAGCGATGACAGGAAAGTTTTGCAATGGATCATTGACCGGGTCGAAAAAAAACAGAAAGAGTCATCTGTGAGTTTTAAAAAAGACATCTTGGGCTTGAAAACTTGATAGGTGAAGCATTTTTTTCTCGTTCCCAAGCCCCGGCTTGGGAACGCACTTGCCGGGGAAGCCCCCGGCTTCCCGTGACGGGAGACGGCCCGAAGCCGGGGCTTCGGGCACAGACGCGTTCCCAAGCCGGGGCTTGGGAACGAGGAAGTGCGTAACTCATATTGTGTATTAAATCTCCGGGAAAGGGCATGTCGCCGACATGCCCCTACGATTCTTTTTCCACAATTTTCAGTAATAATACCAGATGGATTTGTAATCCGCAATATCCTCACCGGCGTCTTTTAACCGCCTGAGATAATCGTAAATCGAAACATCCGTATAGACGTAGGTATCCACCAGAGAGAGTATCTTTTCCCAGGGATGAAATTCATACACCCTGCGGCCGTTCGGCAGAACAGAAATCACATCATGATGCTGGGAAGCTCGCAGATAGTTTTTGCCGAGCCGCGGAACATTGAAAACAATCTCATCGGTGCGGACAGTTCCCGGAAACAGACGGGCTTCCTCATGCTGTTCCTGAAGCAGGCGGGCTATGGGAACCCGGTAAATATCCGTTTCTTCCTTTCCTTTGGTGTTGAAGGTGTAATAAGGTGTGACACCGCTAAGTCGCAGCCGGTGGCGCAGCGCGGAGGCTTCGAATTTTTTGGAATTGAAAAAGGTATAGACCAACTGATTGTACACATCAATGCCGTATTCACGGAATTTCTGCACAGCTTCCACAGACTCGGGCGTGATTTCATAAGGATGCTCAAAATGAGTGATGATGATGATTTCCCGTTTCCCTGGAATGTGAAAGCGGTTGATGCGCTCTACCAGCGGCTCTGTAATCCGCTGAGGGAGCGTGACCGGAGTCCGGGTTCCGATGCGGATTCTTTCCACATGCTGAATATCTGCCAGTTCGGACATCAGGCTCCCGATTTTTTCATCAGACAGCAGCAGAGGATCGCCGCCTGTAATCAGCACTTCATTGATTTCCGGCGTATCCCTTATCCATTGAACCGCTTTTTCAAGAAGCTCTTTGGAAAGTACGGCTTTCGGCGAGTAAACATCCTCGATCTCCCAATTTCTCTGGCAATACACACAGATCTGCGGACAGGTCAGAATCGGCTTGATAATTACAATCTGGGGATAACGCCGTGTGATTCCCTCAATGGGAGAGGTGTCGTGTTCGAGCATGAAATCCATTGAAAATCTCGAACACTCCTTGTGCGCCTTCATTTTTTCCACATAATCCATGGGCGGAATCACCTGAGCGCGCACAGCATAATCGTATTGGTTTTCCGGTTCGTTGTCCATCAGAGACAGATAATACGGGGTGATGCCGAAGGGAATCCGGCTTTCTCTGGCAAGCTTTACTGCCCGATAATTTTCGTCT
The DNA here is from genome assembly GCA_020718785.1 of Desulfatirhabdium butyrativorans. GTDB lineage: Bacteria > Desulfobacterota > Desulfobacteria > Desulfobacterales > DYRK01 > DYRK01. The sequence continues at coordinate 10,869 of DYRK01000049.1, forward strand.
GTCAGACAAACCAGCGCTTTCAGCGTATCCGCGTTCCTGATGATATGAGCGGTCTGCCATTTCCATTCCCCCCATTCGGCATCCGCGGCATGGAAATATTTCATTATCCTCAGCCGGTTGTCTGCACGCCGGCGGATCACCTCGCTGTCCAATCCGCAAGAATAATGATCCATGAATTTCTGAGCCGTCCGCGCCATTTCGGAAAGATCGGCTGATCTTAATTTCGCGGCTTTTCTTCCCTCATATTTCAGATAATCAGGCATCTTATCATGATAAATCCCTGTTTTCCCGATGATTGCTTTTATCAGATGTTCGAATTCGGCAATAAAACCCGGAGAAGGTTCTTCCATATCGCCGATATCTTCTTTGTGCAGCAGATCATTGATGTATCCGAGGATACTGTAACCGGCAAGCCTTTCGCTCCGAGTAGCCAAAACATTTCTGAATACGTTGATTGCGCTCCGTGTCAATATCCATTCGAGGGGCGGAATTGTGGGATCGTCTTCGAATGTCGCGAACAGCATATCGGACAGAAAATATCTGAATTTTGTCCGTTTGGTCTCCAGTGGATCGGATGAAAGCAGAATTTCTTTCAGTACCGGAACCTTGTCAATGATTCCGATCAATTGTTTTCGGATTTTTTCTTTTTCCATCAAACCTCCTCATAATGTCAGGTAGGGGCAT